>NZ_JAOWRF010000165.1 GCF_025753815.1 Plectonema radiosum NIES-515
TAGTGGGAATTTTAAGCATCCTGGTAGTTCCATCCTTTTTGGGAATGGGAATACTCCTTAATTTCTGGTGAACCCAGTTATTACTGGACACTTTCAGCAGGTCACTTAACTCAAATCGTTCTTCAAAATTGAGCGACTTTTTGGCGTCGATTCCTGCTGTTTTCTTACCTGCGTTTAGCTGCGTTACTTGACGAATCGCCAAAAATCTAGCTGCAAAGGATTTCAAAATAAGCTTCTGAAGTGACAAAGCTTTGCGCTTGTCTCCGACTCGAATAGCTTTGAACACTCGACATTGTAGGCGAAATAAATCTTTGCGGAATTTCTTCCAGGGTAGATTTTTCCAAGATTCACTAGTCTGGTGACTGTGCCTAATCATGCTCTAACTCCGTTCGCGTGTTTTCTGAATACCTTGCAGTAATTACACCGCATCCTACCCGAATCAAAAGAATTCCGTATCTCATCTTACCTACCTGGGATTCGACTGTCCCAAGACCTTTGATTCGTTTTTATTCGTTCCCTCAGAAGATTGATGAGCCACTGCGTTGCGTATTTTCCCAAGGCACGTTTTGGGGGGAAGCGGAGGAACATAAGCTGCCGCCCTGAGCCTTTGCATGTGGCGTTGTTCCGTTAGGTGTAGCCAATTTAACCATCAGAAACCCTAGATTCATGCTGTTATTCGACGTATTTCAGCGGGTTTTAGCTCTGATAAAGTCGAGGTTTTTGGGTTATGCCTCGCTTGCAAATAGGTTACTTTTCTAGGCTCAGTTTCACCATAGGAACTCCCTGTTAGCACCAGTGTCAATCCATAACGATTGTCTGATTGTGCCCTGTTCCCAGCTTCACTCTACAAGAATTGAGCTTGTTCGGTGTGGGCAGATAAGGAGTCACGCTTGAATCTAGCGGGTAGGGCTTCCACCTACATCAGTCTGAGAGTTCAGTGTCTAGTTATCTAGATTTCACTGGCAAGTATATGTACGGACTGGATACCGGGATTCTACTTGCAACGAATCGCACACGACGCTTTGCTTCACCCATAATCAGTAATTCAAAGTTACAAAATTTTCCAAATTTTTAGTCTCCAATCCCGATGATAACTTTTGGTGATTTCGGCGATCGCTTCTCCTTGACAAAACGTAAATAGCCAAGAAGATTATGTAGAATTTTCCTCGACTTCAGTAGAAAACAAACTGGGATCGAGATAGTTAATACGTGCTAGGGGACTCAGGGCAGCCAAAACTTGAGTACCGTAACTACGATTTACCACGCGAGTGTCAAGTAAAGCAACAATACCTTGACTTTCTCGCACCGGAGCGATCGCGCGTTGCAATTCATTTAAAGCAGTAGGCAATAAATATAAACGAAACCAATCTTGATGCGATCGCTTATAATAATCCACCCTACCAGCCACCAACGGATTTTCTAAAGATGGCAAAGGCAAAGTCGCAATAATTAAAAGCTTCGGTGAAGGCAACACACCTTGATGCGATCGCCAAAATTCCCAACCACTGACCAAAATACCATTTTCATCCAAACAGGTTTTTTCAACCTGCACCCTGGAACCAAACTCAGATGCCAAAATTGCCCCGACTTGAGCCTTTAATGGCACATCCCCCACGAGTATGACTATCAACCCTGGTGCAGTCGCACTTAAACAAAGCAGCGTCCGGACTTTGTGAATAAAAGCGGATTGAAATTCCGGCGTATTCGGTAGAGGTAACTTATGCGGTAAATATAATTGAATCGCTTCTGTTTGGCTATCAGAAGAGAACTTCAAGCAAGTTAAATTATCTAACCCCAAACGCGCTTTAAAAATAGGAGCTTCAGTTTCCGGTTCCAAAGCGCTACCAATAAACACCACAGGTTGCCGACTCCATATCGGTGAGAGAATTTTACTTACATCAATTGGGGCGTAATGTAAAGAAAATAAACCTTGGCGACGGGCAATAGTCACCCAAAGGAGGGGAGGGGGGGAGGGGGAGAGAGGGGGAACCTTGCCCGTACTAAGATTTTCATCAATGTTTTTAAATTGCTGAGCGAAGTGTTTCCACACATCTGGGAGGGTAGCTGGATCTAGAGCCGAATAAAGACGGCTCAAAATTTCTGCTTCTGGCTGAGAAATCAGATAACATTCGTAAGGATTAGCCGGATGCTGGAACAGTTCCCGTGTCAGCTGTACCCTTACCTCACGAATCAGATCAACTTGATATGGGCAAGCTAGCATCAGTTGATCCCAGTCATGGGGTTGAATTTCTCGAGTGAGTTGATCGCGCACCCAATCTTCCAGATCGTCCACACCATCAATAATTGTGGGAATACCTGCCGGAAAATCGTCTGTAAAAGTTAGTTGCGCTTTTAACCAAGCTTCCGGGGAAGTGAGAAACAGTCCTTGGAAACCATCTTTGGGGAAAGCGTCACCGGTTCTAATCGGTTTGCCGACTTGCAGCCACTGCTGTAGTCGGGGAATTTCCACTTTCACAAGGCGTTGTTGTACCAATTCTGGTGCAACAATAATTACAGAACCATGCCACATTAATGCGGATGCCACAAAACTAGTGCGATATCGCCCTTGATAACCACAAACCGCCCCGACTTGCATTAAGGCGCTACGTCCGGTACGCAAGGTGCGTGCTACCAACCTTGCCATCGTCAAATGATGGGGCCAGGAAGGGAAACCCGCCTGCGATCGCAAAAAGTTATGTAGTGACAAATGAACTTCTGCCTCAATCACACGCTTTTATCCCCATACAAAGTAATTTTTACCTACAAAGCCCCACTTTTATCATGTTGTTATTGGTTAGTTGTTATTGGTTAGTTGTTATTAGTTAGTTGTTATTAGTTAGTGGTTAGTAGTTGGATCTTAACCACTCTCTTAGTAAGGGCGCTTTTTATCCACTATCCACTATCCACTATCCACTATCCACTATCTACCATCCACTAAGCATTAACCAATTTCCCGTTCATTATGCCTACATACACAGGAATTTCCAGCGAAGCCTTCAGGCATCCACTGGATCGCCAAGCCGAGGAAGCTTTAAGAAATTTACCCGGATTTGATTTGATTGCTGGTAAATTTGTGGAATTTGTCTACGAACGTCCCCAGTTAGTCTATTTAATGGGCAACACCATCCAAGTCGGGCCGCGTCAATATTCCACTATTTACCAGATGTTTCGGGAATCGGTGCGAGATTTGGACATAATC
The DNA here is from genome assembly GCF_025753815.1 of Plectonema radiosum NIES-515. Lineage (GTDB taxonomy): Bacteria > Cyanobacteriota > Cyanobacteriia > Cyanobacteriales > Nostocaceae > Hassallia > Hassallia radiosum_A. Next base: position 3,200 of record NZ_JAOWRF010000165.1, read on the forward strand.
TGTGAACCTGCACTGTTTGTCTCACAAAATGCCCAAGCAAATAGTTATGCTTTAGGGCAAGAGCATCCTTACGTAGTCATAAACACAGGGATACTAGACTTACTGAATGAAGCCGAAATTCGGGCGGTGCTAGCCCATGAACTGGGGCATATTAAATGTGGTCATACTATTTTAATTCAAATGGCTATGTGGGCGATGAGTGCCGCTAATGCCTTGGGTAGGTGGACTTTTGGCGCTAGTAATTTTGTTACACCAGCTTTAATGTATGCCTTTTTTGAATGGCGGCGTAAAGCCGAGTTATCCGCCGATCGCGCCGCGCTTTTGGTGATGGATGATTTAAATACGGTCATGTCTTCGATGATGAAAGTAGCCGGCGGTAGCAGCAAATATGCCCACGAATGCAGTTTACAAGAGTTTATCCGTCAGTCAGAAAATTATCAGGCTGATGAAGATGTGCTTAATCAAGTTTATAAATTCTTAATGTATAACGGCGCACAAGGCGAAATGCTCAGTCATCCTTTCCCCGTTGAGCGCTTGCATTATCTACGTGAGTGGGCAGTATCAGAAGAATATCAGCAAATCAAGAAAGGAAATTATATGCGATCGGCGGCTTCAGGCGCCGTCAATGTTGGAGCACAAACACCGCAAAATCAAGAAGCAGAAAATTTACGCCGGAAAATTGAAGAATTGCAACGAGAAATTAACAAAATGAAAAAAATCAACTAGGGACAGGGGGGCAGGGG
>NZ_JAOWRF010000247.1 GCF_025753815.1 Plectonema radiosum NIES-515
TCCCCCTCGGACACTCCCTAATCTCCCTAAATTCCGCTGCATTTTGAAAATATTGCTTTAATATCTTTTAATGTCCAATTCAGCAATCAGGCGATTTTAACGATGATTTCAGTTGATGGTCTGAGTAAAATATACGGCTCAACGACAGCAATAACTGATGTTACTTTTAACGTAGAGCAAGGTGAGATTTTAGGGTTCTTGGGACCGAATGGTGCTGGTAAAACTACAACCATGCGGATTTTAGCTGGTTATTTACCTGCGACGAGTGGCACAGTGAGAATTGCTGGGTACGATGTCGATGAAAATTCTCTTTTAGTACGGCAACGAATTGGCTATTTACCAGAAACACCACCGTTATATCCAGAGATGACGGTTGAAGGCTTTTTGTATTTTGTGACGCGAATTAAGGGAGTACCGGCAAGCGATCGCACTAGCAAAGTCAGAGCAGCGATTAAACGCTGTAACTTAGAAGATAAGAGTAATGTAATTATTCGCAAGCTTTCTAAGGGATATCGTCAAAGAGTTGGCATTGCTCAGGCGATCGTCCACGATCCACCAGCTATCATTCTAGATGAACCGACTGTTGGTCTCGATCCCCGGCAAATCATTGAAGTGCGGAATTTAATTAAAAGTCTCGCAGGTACTCACACAATTATTCTCTCTACGCACATTTTGCCAGAAGTGAGCATGACCTGTAACCGCGTAGCCATCATTAATCGCGGGAAAATAGTCGCAACTAACACCCCAGAACATTTGATGACGCAGTTGACAGGTGGTTCTGGATATGAATTGGAAATTTCTGGAGAACCTGCCTTAGCCAAACAGGTATTGCAAAACTTACCTGGTGTAAGTTTGGTAGAATCGATGCCGAGCGGAATGCAAAGGAGTACCCCAATTGCGGATAACCGAGGTTATTTGCGGGTAATATCGCAACCAGGAACCGAACCAGGACAGGAAATTGTCATGGCATTGGTGCGTGCGGGATTTGGTTTATACGAAATGCGACGTGTCAGCGCAACTTTAGAAGATGTATTCTTGCAACTGACTACAGAAGAAAGAAATTTGCCATCTGAGGTAGACGACTCTGAAGCTAAAGAAGGAGAAGCAGCGTAAATGGGTGTAGTGTTGGGTAATATTATTGCCATTTATCGCCGAGAGTTACAAAGTTATTTTGTATCGCCTTTAGCTTATGCGATCGCGAGTATTTTTTGGCTGCTGTCTGGATTGTTCTTAGTCTTGATTTTGCTCGGACCCGAAGGTATCTTACCAACAGTTGCCGCATACGATTTACAAGGACAACAAATCGGGGTGCCAGTACCACCAATTGATGTTCCCTACGAATTTGTCAGGGCATTTTTAGATCGTCTGGGATGGTTATTGCTGTTTGTGCTGCCAATTCTTTCAATGGGACTATATGCCGAAGAACGCAAACGCGGTACATTGGAACTTTTAGCGACATCCCCAGTAACTAATTGGGCAGTAGCTATAGGTAAGTTATTGGGGGTACTGACATTTTTTACAACAATGGTAGCACCACTGCTGGGGTTTGAAGCGATCGCCTTAAGTGGATCGACTCCACCAATATCACCAACAATTCCCTTGTTAGGTCATCTAGCATTAATCTTACTAGCAGCGGCAATCTTGTCCTTAGGAATGTTTATTTCCTCTTTAACAGACAGCACAATTTTATCTGCCGTCCTCACATTTGCAGTGATTTTATTGCTGTTGTTCCTAGACTTAATCGCCAAAAATATTGGTGGTGTAGCAGGAGAAGCTTTAAGTAATCTATCCTTACTCAAACATTACAACACCCTGGTACAAGGAATCTTCGATACCAGCAGCTTGATATTATTTGCTAGTTACATTGTTTTAGGCATCTTCCTCACGGCACAATCAATTGATGCATTGCGATTTCAGCGTAATTAGTTAAAAGTTAAAAGTTAGTAAGCGCGGTAGAGACGTTCGGTCCGGAACGTCTGTACGAAAGGCGCGGAGTTAAAAGTAAGAAGTTTCGTAGTGAGCGGTTTACCGCTCAAAAGTATCAAGGGAATAGAACCGTTTAATACATTGAGTCCGCGTTTATTTACACTCATTTATTTAGAAGATTATTTAACACCTAACAACTAACAAAGGACAAATAATAATTATGAAGATCGTCGCAAAACGAACACTTTGGAAATATCTATTTTGGTTAGGTCCATTTTTCCTCGTTGCCGGCTTAACAGCCGGGTTAATATCGCGTCATTGGGGAGCAATTCCATTAGCATTTTTGATTGCGGGAATTGCGATCCTCGGCTTTTGCTTAATCTGGCAAACTCAACGAACTAACTGGTGGGGACGTCGTTCTACCCAAGCTGGTACAAATGCAATGGTAGCGACTCTTGCAGTGTTGGCAATTTTAGGTTTTATTAACTTCTTAGGCACTCGCTATCACCTGCGAACAGACTTAACTGATACTCAAATATTTACCCTTGCGCCGCAATCACGAGAATTGGTACACTCTTTACAAAAGCCTGCAAAGGTATGGGTGTTTGATGTGAATCGAAATCCTCAAGATTTGGAATTACTGGAAAATTATCGCCGACAAAGTTCAAATTTTAAGTTTGAATTCGTCGATCCACAAACAAGACCAGGATTAGCAGATAAATTTGGCGTCAAAGATTATGGAGAAGTTTATCTAGAATCTCAGGATAGACGACAATTAGTCCAAGTGGTGAATCCAAATGAACGTCTGTCAGAAATTCGCTTAACTAATCGCTTACAACAAATCAATAGCACAACCACAGCTAAAGTTTACTTACTTCAAGGTCACGGTGAACGTCAACTTGCAACCGGTGAAGGTGCAATTTCCCAAGCAGTTCAAGCATTAAGTGACAAAAATTTCACCACATCAGCGCTAAATTTAGCAGAAAAGTCAGCAGTTCCTGATGATGCGGCTGTGGTAATCGTCCCAGGTGCGAAAAAAGCTTTGTTTGACAATGAAGTAAAAGCTTTGCAAACCTATCTCAATCGAGGTGGTAACTTATTGTTGATGATCGATCCAAATACTGACCCGAAACTTGATAGTTTACTACAAGAATGGGGCGTGCGTCTTGATAATCGTTTAGCAGTCAATGTTTCTAACAACGTTGGGCTTGGTCCTGCGGTTGCTTTAGTGACAGAATATGGACAACATCCAATTACTAAAGATTTCGGTAATAGCATCTCGGTTTATCCGTTTGCTCGTCCTCTAGAAGTTACCCCAGTGCCCGGTGTCGAGTCTACCACGTTGATAGTAACCAAACCGTATCCCAGCAGCTGGGCAGAAAGCGACTTGCAAAGCGAAAATTTGCAGTTTAATGAAGGAAGCGATCGCAAAGGTCCTTTAACCTTAGGTGTAGCCTTAAAACGCAAACTATCAGCCAAACCAGCTGCTTTACCTACCCCCACTCCCAACCCCTCACCATTGCCATCACCAACCACTCAAACTAAAGCTTCCCCCACACCACGCTTCCCCCCCGGACCCACTCCCCCCCTCTCCCCCACTTCCACCGAATCACGCTTAGTAGTATTAGGAAATTCCGATTTCGCTACCGATGGTTTGTTTCAACAACAGTTAAACGCAGACGTATTTCTCAACTCAGTTACTTGGTTGAGTCAGCAAGATCAGCAACCTCTTTCGATTCGTCCCAAAGAAGTCAAAAACCGTCGCATCAACATCACGGGGATGCAGGCAAATCTTTTAGCATTATCGTCTTTGGTAATATTACCCCTGATTGGGTTAGCGGCAGCTACTGTTCTTTGGTGGAAGCGACGTTAGGAGTTAGGAGTTAGGAGTTAGGGGTTAGGAGTTAGGAGTTAGGCGTTAGGAGTTAGGAGCTAGGGGTTAGGGGTTTGGGGGGGGGGGTTAGG
>NZ_JAOWRF010000056.1 GCF_025753815.1 Plectonema radiosum NIES-515
GGGGAAATAATAACTAACAACTGTACAGACGTTCCGGTGGAACGTCTCTAGCGCACCTTTCGTACAGACGTTCCACCGGAACGTCTCTACCACACCTCCTAACTACTTTCCAATGTCTTCATTCCACAATTCGGGGTTGGTTTCGATAAATTCGCTCATCATTTGTTCGCATTCATCCAGATTCAAATCAATAACTTCGACACCGTGGGATACCATAAATTCTTTCGCACCAGGAAAAGTTCTAGATTCACCAGCAATGACTTTTTTGATGCCAAATTGTACCACTGCCCCAGCGCACAAATAGCACGGCATTAAGGTTGAATAGAGTGTTGTACCTCCGTAGCTGCCAATTCTGCCGGCGTTGCGGAGACAATCGATTTCGGCATGGGTGACAGGATCGCTGTCTTGTACGCGCTTGTTGTGTCCTCTGCCGACGATTTTGCCATCTTTGACAAGAACGGAACCGATGGGAATTCCACCTTCTTGTCTACCTTGTTTTGCTTCGTCTACGGCAGCTTGCATAAATTCATCCATTTGTAAATTCTCCTACTTATGTCTAAACAACTTGTTTTAATGGATCACGATGGTGGTGTTGATGATTATCTAGCAACTATGCTGCTGATGACGATGGATCATATTGAACTTTTGGGTGTCGTCGTCACTCCCGCTGATTGCTATGCTGAACCTGCTGTCAGCGCTACACGCAAAATTCTCGATTTGATGGAATCTTCTCATATCCCGGTAGCTTTAAGCACTGTGCGCGGGATAAATCCCTTTCCCCGTCTCTACCGTCGTGATTCGTTTATTGTCGATCATCTGCCGATTCTCAATCAAAACGAAACAATTAGCACTCCTTTGCTTGCACAACCAGGTCAAGATTTCATGATACAAGTGTTGCGTGATGCACCATTACCAGTAACGTTGATGGTAACGGGTCCTTTGACGACGGTTGCAGTAGCATTAGATAAAGCACCAGAAATTGAAGCGAAAATTCAAAAAATTGTCTGGATGGGTGGTGCGTTGAATGTTGGTGGTAATGTAGAAAAAAGCCTAGAAGCAGGACAAGACGGTTCTGCTGAATGGAATGTTTATTGGGACCCCATTTCCGCAGCACGAGTGTGGGAAAGTAAAATTGAAATTATCATGTGTCCTTTGGATTTAACTAACAATGTACCTGTGACATCTGAGGTTGTTTACAAAATGGGACGACAACGACGTTATCCTATTTCTGATTTGGCAGGACAATGTTATGCGTTAGTTATTCCCCAAGATTACTATTTTTGGGATGTGTTAGCAACAGCTTATCTCGCTCATCCTGAGTTTTATCAACTGCGGGAGTGGGAAACAGAAGTTATCACAACTGGTTTGAGTCAAGGACGTACTCAAGTGGTGTCTGGAGGTCGAAAAATTTCGGCTATGGATAAAGTTGATAAAGAGGCTTTTTACAATTATATTTTACAGCAGTGGGCGAGGTAGAATAGTTAGGAGTTAGGAGTTAGGAGTTAGGAGTTGTAGAGACTTCGTATTTCGCGTCTGTTAAGTAGGGTGCGTTCAGGCAGTGTAACGCACTTTTTTATGTAGAATTTAACGCAGAGGGTTGCGGAGGTTAGCGCAAAGGAACGCAGAGTTGTCATTTCAATTTTCGATGCAGAGAATTATATAATTGCTAAAAAATTTATCATAATATGCGTTTAACGCACCCTATTTTAAATAATTCAAACCTAAGAAAAGGGCAGCGACGCTACCTGAAACGGAAATTTCTCCTTGGGTAATTTTCTCTAAGACGGATTCTACAGGAATTAAGACAATTTCTATTTCTTCGGTAATATCTAAATTTTGCTCTCCAGTTTTCCTGACGTTTTCTGCCAGAAATAAATGTATTTTATTGGTGTCTTTAACTGGATTATCGTATAAGGTAGCTAATTTGATAACTTTTTCGGCTGTATAACCTGTTTCTTCTTTAAGTTCTCTGATTGCCGCTGTTTCTGCACTTTCATATGTTGCATCGAAACCTCCGGCAGGTAGTTCTAATAAGATTTCACCTGCTCCATGTCTGTATTGCCGTACAAAAACAATTTCTTGGTTATTGGTAATAGGTAAAATTAAGGCAATTTCTGGTCTAAGGATGACAAAAAAATCGTCTATTATTTGACCATTGGGTAATTCTATTTCATCTTGCCTCACTTTGCACCAAAAATTATCTAAGACCATTTTTGATTGCAAAATTTTCCATTTTTTTAATTTGTGCATAAAGGGGACTGGGTAGTGGAAACTAGGTATTGGGGAAGAGTGACGCCAAAATCAACGAAGTTTTATTATCCCACTCTCTAATCTTCAGTTCCTAAAGCTCTTTTATGACTCTGGGCAGAGAATAATCTCATGAAGCCCCAACGATTAAAATCGCGGCTACACAAACGCTCGTCCGCCTGCGCGGACTAACCTGAAAATAGGGTTTAAAATTTAATCTGGCGAGAGTAATAAAAGAGCGCTAATCAAAGAGAATATATATAGGACTCATATTTGATTTTTGATGAGTCTTGCTCCCTTTCCCTACTAGGGAAGGGGTTGGGGAGTCAGTGCGTTGATCGGCTCTGCTGACTTGAAGCACCTGGCTTAGTTCGGTCTATATTGGATTCAACTGCAAACCGCTATAATTTGGGTTTGAGTGCGATCGCACTCAACAATTCACCCATATCCCACCCTACCAGAAGCTATCCGCAAAGCTGCTGATAAGTATAAGTATAGCATTGCCTGTTTGGACAGCATTAAGAAGTTATCTTCGGCTTGGTTAGCGTGGAGACGCTAGTGCAGTATGATTATTTCACGCTCCACGCGCATTCACCGTCAAGCATTCCCTATACGCTTATTTTTTTTCAGCGCACCCTTCTAAAACTGTGTTATCCAGGATGAAAGTTACTGAGTAAGGATACTGTTTGTCAGACATTCCATCTCTACAGGTACTTTCTTTCTTAATAATTAACATACTGTTGGGTTTACCCTGCAATCGGTAAACTCTTACTATGTCTGCGGTACGCCCTGCGGCTTTGATTGGTGTAACATAAGGAAAAGTTTGCTTTTTTGCATTTGGTGAAGAGTAGATAATTCCGCTTTTGCTTACAGTTACATTCCAAAACGGTTCAGTACCCACGCTATTAAATTCATCAATTTTATTGGTATTTTGAGCTATTAAAGGTGGTGCGTCATTGGCGAAACTGCTATTACTCGTGAATAAAATTGTACCAAATCCAAGTATAATCACACAGCTAATCCCATTTTGGATTTGAGATTTTAGGTTGCTATGCAAGGGTTTCAGCAATCGATTTGTCGCCATCATTTTTTCAATTGGTATAATTTAATTTTTCACGTTTTAATTTTCAGATAAAATATGTTTATTTTGCGTGTTTGTACATAAAGGTTAACTTTTAATCGCACCTCTGACTAAAATTACTGTACTCTCTACACTCGATGCGATCGCTTCGGGAATATTGCCTTGAATTGCTTGCTGTAACAATCCTTCTCGCGAAGCCCCTAAAACCACTACATCATAACCTTCGGTTTTCACTAAGTTAATTATTCCTTCCGCAACCGATTCGGCTTGCACTGGTGCGGCTGTGACTGTACTAGACAACTTCCGCCGACGAATTAATTGGCGGATTGATTGTTCTAAAATTGTCATGTCTGGTTCTAACTCAGATGGTTTGAACACCCGTGTGAGACGAATTCTTGGATCGTTCCCCAATGTGACTAACGCAGGTAGCAATTTAATTGCCAATAAAGCATTGGGACCTCCTGCCATTGGTACTAGCCAGCTGTTGAAATGAAGAGCGGGGGAGTGGGAGAGGGGGGGAGAGGGGGGAGACAAGGGAGAAATTTTTCCAAGTCGTCCCCCT
>NZ_JAOWRF010000330.1 GCF_025753815.1 Plectonema radiosum NIES-515
TACTTGAATATGGCATTTTTTCTCTTCTCAACACTCCTGTTTTGAAATCAATATTTAAGGTTGTATTAGCTGGCGATCGCTGTCTAGTATAACCTTTTTCCAAAAAGATCCCAAATGGGTTCTATACCAGATTAATACCTTATGTCTCTGAATGAAATTATTACCAAACTGACACCTGAGCAAAAAGCTTTAATTCCAGTTTATCGGGAAAAGTGGCGAAAAATTGCGCTTTCAACTGAGAGAATTGATCGGGAGAAAGCGGCTGAAATGTTGAAAGATGCTTATGCTTGGTTTGGCGAAAAAGAGCCTGAGGTTTTATTTTTTGATAGTCCTTATGCAGCTATAAGAGAACTTGATGATAGATATTTGGATTTAAAACGTTTTAGCTTGCGAACTGATATAAGACACCCATTGTTAAAGTACGAAAATAAACAACGACATAATTCAACCCAGGTTCAAGAGAGAACACCACTGGAACAAGAAATTTTGCAATTAGTATTGGAGATAAGGAATAACCTTTATGTTCAATTGGAAGAAGAACTAGATCGGGAAAATATAGATATTCCTGATGAATGTTTTGTAAATTGTATTCAACTTGATTTATTAAACCCTGAATGCAGTTTTTATGATTTTTGTATTTCAGTATTAAATCGTGCATACAATCCCAAAAAATGGCAAATTCTTCAAGATATTGTCATGAATTGCGGTTGGATTTTTGAGTATGTGAATATTTGTGTAGTATGCGATCGCCCAACAAAACTCTCCTTCGACAACCAAAATCGTCTCCACGCAGAAGCAGAACCCGCGATTGAGTATGCTGATGGATTTAAGGTTTACGCCCATCACGGTGTATGGTTGCCTGAAAAATATGGTAAAATACCGATTCAAGAATGACAAGCTCAATGGTTGCTAGAAGAAACAAACGGTGCCAAACTAAGTTGCCACGCGTTACAGTCCTGAGTAGGGTGCTAGGGCTAAAGTTTTCGTTCCTTCAGCAAGGAGAAAGCGATCGCACAAGTTAAGCAGTTCTACCTCGGTAGAGGTGTGTCGCATCAGCCGCAGGAAATCACCTTCGGCGTCAACCAAGAGGGCAATGTAGTTGAGGAACATTTTGAGGTAGCCTACACGCGATCGCACTGGCATAGTTGCCGAGTTAGGAGTTTGCCATAAGCGATCGATATAGTTGCGTACCTCCACTAAAGGAACGCGTGCGATCGGCTCTCCCCGCAAAGCCTGCCGAATTTGATTAAAAATCCAAGGATTTGCGATCGCCCAGCGTCCCACCATCACACCTGCCGCACCCGTTTGAGAAAGCACTTCAAGGGCTTTTGTCGCAGAGTGGATATTGCCATTGGCAAGCACTGGACAATCGACTCGTCTGACCGCTTCAGCAATCAAATCATATTTTACTGCTCCGTGGTACATATCTTTCACCGTGCGACCATGCAAAGAGAGCAAATCAATGCTGTGGCGATTGATCGTATCTAGAATGGAGTAAAAGTTATCTGTATTTTCAAAGCCTACGCGCATCTTGACGGTGAAAGGGCGATCGTTCACAGCAGAACGCAGTTCTCCCAAAATCCGATCTACTTTTTCAGGTTCTCGCAGCAATCCACCCCCAACATTTTTGCGATAAATTCTCGGTGCTGGACAGCCCATGTTCAAGTCCACTCCAGCGATATTATAGTTGCAGAGTTCCTTCGCTGTTCTTACTAAGTCTGGAATGCTTTCGCCAATCATTTGAGCAAAAACGGGGCGACCCGTGTCGTTTTCGGTGATTGCTGCCAGAATGTTACGATTGAGGCGTGAGGTATCATTCACACGGAAATACTCGGTGAAGAAGTAGTCAGGACTGCCGTAGTGGGCAATGACCTTCATAAACCAGAGGTTTGTCACATCCTGCATGGGGGCAAGAGCGGTGAGGGGTAGGTCTGGATGGAGCGATTTTGGGAGCGATACCTGGGACATAGAGATGAAGAGCGATTAACAAAGCATCACTCTATCAAAAATTGGTTGTTGAGGTGAGATTTAAATATCTTCCTTCTTGGGTAGGTGATATCCATACTTGTTATTGATGACAAAGATAACGGAAAATTGATGTAATCAAGGTACTTTTGCCAATGCTGGAGCAATGATAAATCGGGTTTTAATTCTTGGAGGACGGGGACGGATCGGCAGTAGTGTTGCCCAGGATCTAGCCACACACACGCAAGCGGAAATTACCATCACTGGGCGATCGCCAGATACTGAAACTAGCGATATGCCTCGGAAATTTCTGATTTTAGACTTAGCCGAAGTTGACAAATTACGGAGTGCGATCGCTAAAAGCGATTTAGTCATCCACTGTGCCGGTCCTTTTCACTATCGCGATGCTAATGTTCTCAAAATTTGCATTGAACAAGGCGTTAACTATGTAGATGTTAGCGATCACCGTTCATATACCAGCAAGGCTTTAAAATATCATGAACAAGCTGCCGCTGCTGGTGTGACGGCAATTGTTAATACTGGGATTTTCCCCGGTATTTCTAATAGCATGGTACGTCAGGGTGTCGAACAATTCGATACAGCCGAAAAGATACATTTAAGTTATTTAGTATCTGGTTCTGGTGGTGCTGGTGTCACCGTCATGCGGACAACATTTCTAGGATTGCAACATCCTTTTGACGCTTGGATAGACGGCAAATGGCAAACAGTTAAACCTTATAGCGAACGGGAAGCTGTTAACTTTCTCCCCCCCTACGGACGCACTGGAGTTTACTGGTTTGATATGCCAGAAACCTTTACATTACCCAACACTTTCCCATCAATCAAAACCGTAATTACTAAGTTTGGCTCAGTTCCCGATTTTTACAATCACATGACTTGGATTACTGCTCATGTGTTTCCAAAATGGTTAATGAAGAAGCGTGGAACTATCGAATTTTTGGCTCATGTAAGTCATTTTATGACGGATGTAACTAATAACTTTACTGGTATTGGGGTAGCAGTCCGCTCAGAAGTTACAGGGCAAAAAAACGGTGATACAAGTATTTTTTGCTCAGACTTATTGCATCAAAATACGGCAATGGCTTCGGGTTGTGGCACTGGTAGTATTGCCCAATTATTATTAGAAGGCAAACTTAATAAACCAGGCGTTTTTCCTGTAGAAGAAGCACTACCAACAGATTTATTTGAATATACAATGCAAAGCCGAGGAATTAAGATTTATCACAATTGGTTATAGCCAAAAAATAATGTGTCCTCCGATAGAAGTAAAAACTATATTTCAACATTTAGGATGCCTGTAAGCCTTGAAAATGATCTAAGTAATTGTCTTTATTTACGCCAAACAAAGGCTCATAACAGAAAATTAGGAGGGTTTTTCCATGCGAAGATTTTTATTAACTTTAAAGCAAGCACTACTTTCAAGGATTTTAGTTTTTGGCTTGATAATTTTTATTAGTCTGTCGGGTTTATTCGTAGTGGTTCAACAGCCTAGTTATGCAACCACACTAGAAGAATTGAAGCTGATACCTCCAGAGTATAAACCAACGCCACAAGAAAAGATTGACCGCGCTTACGAACGTAACGAAGCCGCAGGTTTTCGTGAAGAGCAGCGACAAGAAGCTTACGAACAAGCAATAAAAGACGGTGAAAGCCTTAATACGATGGAGAAGGCTTACGAAAGAAATATAAAGGCTGAAAAAGCACAAAATCCCCCAGAGAGTTTCGGTGAAAAAGCTAAAGAACTGATTGAAAAGGTGACAGGGAAGTAGAGGACAAGGAGGACAAGGGGGACAAGGGGGACAAGGGGGACAAGGGGGACAAGAGGGACT
>NZ_JAOWRF010000399.1 GCF_025753815.1 Plectonema radiosum NIES-515
CCGAGTGTAGAGACGCGAAATTTCGCGTCTCTACAGGTCAAAAATCAGTACCAAAAATCCTTAACTGAACCGTATTGTGATATAACTGGCTTTTACAATAGCTTTTTAATTAGTTGTTAATTACTTAATAAATACTTAACATCAAGAATATCATTTATTCATCTTTACTTAATCAGATGATAGTGACATCTGTATTGCCGTGTAATTAGTATAGATAATTATTCGGAGACAAAAAAACATTTTTATGATGATTTGGCAAAATCTACTGAAAACTACCGCTGCTTCTTTGGTGTTGAGTTTAGGTTTTCTTAGCGGTGGTCAGGTACTAGCAAAGACAGTCACCTATGATTTTCAGGTCAATAATTTAACGGGAGTATTAGCGGGTAAAACTTATAACGGATACGTTAAATTTGATGATAGTTTCCTTACCAAACAAGGATACGAAAATATTACTAGTTCCGATCAGGGTTTATCATTCTTCTTTAATTTTTATGGTGGACCATACGATGAAACTAACGACCCCTACAATCGGACTCAGATATCATTTTTTAACGGGAAACCCAAAACAATTTATTTTCGAGGTAATTACGACACTTACCCACAAATTCCTTATACTTTTGCTTTTAGTTCCTACGGTTCGCAAGATGGTATCAACTTCAAATTTATAGACTTTTCTTACCTATTTGATCAGCGTCCAGATTTAGGGATTGTTGGTGGTGGTGGTGAGGGTAAAGTTGTATTCTTCAACTCAGAAACGGGAGATCCTATCTCTGTTCCCGAACCAAGTAGCGTAATTGGCATTTGTGCGATCGCAATGGGGTTAATCTTAAAGCGAACAAAACACTGATAATGCTGTCGTAGAGACGTAAAGCGTGGAACGTCTCTATTCAAGTTTTACACTGTTTCCCGCTAGGTGTAGCATCTGGATAGTAGGTGATAATTGCGTTTTCTTTTCTGACAAAAATAGTGGGAAAAATTCTTCTTGTCTCCGCATCCCGAACATTATAAATACACGCTCCTTCCAGATTTCCCTGTAACTTAAATGCTTTTGTGGCATCAACAAGTATTTCTTCAGCGTTGCTCAAATAGCCGTAGCCTTTAATAACATCTCTAACAATGCGGTTTCCCTGTTTAATTTCCACACCCATCGTATAAATTACACCGGGAATAACTTCCTCTTTTTGAGAATTATTCGGCAACCTTCCGGCAATTCCTTGATTTTGCAACTGTAAATATCTGCCGTAAAAGTGCAATCCTCCAATATCGTTTTCGTTATATATTTGTCCACAAAAAATGTGTTCAAAGCCTTTATTATGGAACCAAACATTAGTTAAATCTTGCAGAAAATCTGATTTTCTCCGTCTTCCTGGACGAAGTTCTCCCCCAGTGACTTGCTGAATTTTATTTAATACTTGTGGATTTGCAGATAAAAGATTTTTAAACTGATTAGGATTAACGTTGCTACCAATCGAACCGCAGACTTTCAATACTTCATTATCGAAAGCATTAAGTTTAGGTGGAGGTGGAGAAATATCTAGTTGTTGTCCTCTAGGAAAACCAACCGGAACGGGGTTATTTAGATTATCAAAAAATGGTATTAGTTTTGTATCTTGCTGCGATTGTGCTTGAATAGAGTTCTGCAATCCCAAGGAAGAAATTATCAACAGCAAAGTGAATAAACTCACTAAACGTAACATACAGCAGATTTCAGGTAAATGAAGTATATATATAAAATCCAAAACCTTGTAGAGACGTAGCACTGCTACGTCTCTACCTATATTCTATTAGAGCGCAATCTACTGTAAATGCATTATTCGTAATGATAGCGACAAGCTAAAAAATCAATTTGAGTGTTTCCCACTATATATACTAGCCGATGCTCTAAATCAATTCGCCGTGACCAAATATTTGCATCCATATACTTTAATGCTTCCGGTTTACCAATCCCTTTAAATGGGTTTTGCATGACTGCCGTAATCAAATCCAAAATTTTCGATGCTTTCGCAAAATCTTGTTTGAACCACCACTTCTTATCTTCTTTGAATTTTAAACTAAAACCAGGACTTCGATTAATTATGACTGGTTTAATTTCCTCAGATTCAGCTTTCTTTTTCTTCTTCTTGGTCAATCCCTAACTCCTGCCGAAGTTCTGCGATAGTTTGAGATTGGATCTTTCCTGTTTTCGACTCTTCTATTGCGTCAAGTAACCGACGTGCATTTTTAGGACTTCGCAATAAATAAACTGTCTCAACCAAACTTACTAAATCTGACTCAGCAATCAAAGCTACATTTTCCGCATCGCGACGGTTGATAATATACACCTGATGATTTTCTACTACCAGGTCTAACAACTTAAAAAAGTCATTTCTCGCATCGGTTGGAGATGTTATTTTGTAGGAAAACATCAATATATGTACACAAATAGGTACATATATTATAAAACACTATTAATCATCTGGCGAAAATTTACCAAGAATTAAATTCAATGCGTTGCTGATTGACGGTATGAAAGCTTTATGCAAACAAATTCCCAGGTTATATCATGTCCGACAAATCACATATATTGTAGAGACGTTCCACGGTCACGTCTCTACGACGGTTGCAATGTTTTTATTAATGTTAATTAACCGGACATGAGCTTAGACCTGGGAACGAGTTTAATCCAAGATATCAAATAAAGTTACGCTTTTTTCAACCAGCTAAACATAGCGCGTAAATCTTTGCCGACTTCTTCAATTTTGTGTTCAGCTTCTTGACGACGCATAGCGGTAAATCCTGGTTTACCAGATTGATTTTCTAAGACAAATTCTCGTGCAAATTGCCCAGATTGAATTTCACTGAGAATCTTCTTCATTTCTGCTTTAGTTTCCTGAGTGACAATTCGCGGTCCGCGGGTATAATCACCATATTCAGCGGTGTTAGAAATGCTATCGCGCATTTTTGCCAAGCCACCTTCTACAACCAAGTCTACAATTAATTTGACTTCGTGCAGACATTCAAAATAAGCTAATTCTGGTTGATAACCGGCTTCTACCAAAGTTTCAAATCCAGCTTTAATTAAAGCACTCAAACCACCGCACAATACAGCTTGTTCACCGAATAAATCTGTCTCCGTTTCTTCGCGGAAAGTTGTTTCTAGAACGCCGGCACGGGTTCCACCGATACCTCTAGCGTATGCCATCGCGCGATCGCGTGCCTGACCGCTGGCATCCTGATACACTGCAAACAGCGCCGGTACACCTTGTCCCTGTTCGTAAGTCCGTCGCACCAAATGCCCAGGTCCTTTAGGTGCTACCATCACTACATCGACGTTTGCCGGCGGTACAACTTGCCCAAAGTGAATATTAAAGCCGTGGGCAAAAGCTATCACATTTCCTTCTTGCAGATTTGGTTCGATTTCGTTTGTATAAATCGTTTTTTGCACTTCATCAGGCAACAAAATCATGATGAAGTCAGCTGCATTCACAGCATCTGCAACATTTTTCACGATTAATCCAGCAGCTTCGGCTTTTGAGGTTGACTTACTGCCCGGATATAACCCGACAATTACATTCATCCCGCTATCTTTGAGATTAAGCGCATGGGCATGACCTTGGGAACCATAGCCAATGATGGCAATGGTTTTCTGTGCTAAAAGGTCTAAATTGGCATCTTCGTCGTAGTACATCCGGGTCATAGCAGCATCTCCTGTCAGCAAGAGCGTCATTAATTGGCAAGTTTCTGATTTTACCGCAAATTGTGTAACAACAGATATGCGTTTCGATTTAGGGGAGGG
>NZ_JAOWRF010000126.1 GCF_025753815.1 Plectonema radiosum NIES-515
CACTCCCAACTCACCACTCCCAACTCCCCACTCCCCACTCCCAACTCCCCACTCCCCACTCCCAACTCCCAACTCCTCAAAATACCTCATTTTCAATACCGCACCACCATTCCCCCAAATTCATCAAATCTTGGTGTATGTCTGCTAATTCATTAGCGTAGTCATTTTCTGAAAGCATCGCTTGACGTTCTTGGAGTTTTTTCAGTCGTAGTTGCACCAACAGCCAAGGTTTAGTGATGCTATTCGTGGCTTCGATGTATTGCGCTAATTCTTTGCTATTCATAAATTTTGTTTTTTATTGTACTACCTTTTAAAATACAAGTTACATAGCAATCCGTTTAGAAATCGCTGAAAAACAAGATCCCCGACTTATCGCTCTAAGTCGGGGATCTGAGCCGTAAAAACAGCCACAAAAGCAAATCGTGACTGTTTGTAAACTAGATAAATTAAGTAATGATTTCCGCGTTACAGTGCCGAGAAAAAAAGCAGATAATTAGGCTTTGGCTAAATTTTCTGCAACAAAATCCCAGTTTACCAACTTATCTAAAAAGTTTTTGATAAAGCCAGGACGAGCATTGCGGAAATCAATGTAGTAAGCATGTTCCCAAACGTCTAAAGTTAGAAGTGCCTTCTGACCATGCGCTAGAGGGTTCTCTGCATTCGGTGTTTTCGTCACCTTCAGCGTACCATTATCATCAATCAACCAAGCCCATCCGCTGCCAAATTGTGTTGCAGCAGCGTTAGAAAATTCTTCTTTGAATTTATCAAAGCTACCAAAATCTTTGTTGATTTTAGCAGCCAAATCACCGCTTGGTGTACCACCGCCTGCTGGCTTCAAAGAATTCCAAAAGAAAGTATGATTCCAAACTTGAGCCGCGTTGTTGAAAACTCCTGTTAAAGAGGGGTCTTTAAAAGAAATTTTGATCACTTCTTCTAAGGACTTATCAGCGAGGTCTTTACCTTCAACAAGCTTGTTAAGGTTGTCTACATAAGTTTTATGATGCTTGCCATAGTGATACTCAAAAGTCTCAGCTTTCATGCCGTACGGCTCTAAAGCATTAAAATCGAAGGGTAGGGGGGCTTGTGTAAATGCCATTTTTTGAAATCCTCTCTTTGACCGTTTTCCAGTTTAAAGCTAGTGTTACAGCTTTGGAAACTATAAATTTTGTGTTGAGCAGTTGAAAGTGCTAAACACTGAAAAGTAAAACTTAACATCGTTATTTTACTACCAAAGGCAGGATTCAGACAAAGTGGTTTTGCGACAATTGAGATCAAATCTACCTAAATGAATACACAATAAGTAAGAGACAACGCCGTTTATCTGGCGAGAGATATATTTTCTAATCAAGTAATTTTCATAAAAGAATGAGTATTTATTGTTAATAAAACCAGTCACAATTAATAGACTAGATTCGAGCAATAATTTCTTGTTTTATATGATGGGAGCGCAAATCACACATTTAGTAGAGACGTTCCTTCCATTTAGTAGAGACATTCCTTCCATTTAGTAGAGACGTTCCTTCCATTTAGTAGAGACATTCCTTCCATTTAGTAGAGACGTGACGGTGGAACCAATACGGTACGGTTAACGTATGTAGAGACGTTGCACATGCTTCGTCTCTACAAGGGTTTTGGGTTCACAAATATTCTTAACCGAACCGTATTGACGGTGGAACGTCTCTACTAAATACAATTATTTTTATGAAAACGGTTTAGGAATCATATACAACAGATTGCGTTGTTATTAAATACACGTAGAGACGTTCCAGCGGAACGTCTGAGGGCGGGTTTTGGATTTTACGCATGTACCTCAATAGGAGTGAAATCTGCTGTAATACTATTTTTTCTAAGTTTATATAATGGTGAGTGAGCATGTACTCACCATTATATTTAACTAATAACTAACAACAAATAGCTATTACCTTAAAGCGCGACAAAGAGCCTGAGTGAATTTTTTAGGACATGTCCCGGCTTAAGTGAGTAGTGCAACAATTTGTGTTAATTACAATTGAGATAACCTTTGCTGATAGAAGTCAACAATTTTTGCCGTGACTTCTGAAATTGACAGACCATCGGTTTGCATTTCAATTGCGTCTGCTGCTTTCTGCAAGGGGGAAACTTTGCGGGTGCTATCTTTCCAGTCGCGTTCAGCGATGTCTTTTTCCAGTTGCTCTAAACTGACTTCGGATTGACCTTGTTTTTTAAAGTCTTGCTGACGACGACGTGCGCGTTCGCTAACAGAAGCGGTTAAGAAGATTTTGACTTCAGCATCGGGAAAAACGTGAGTACCGATATCCCGTCCTTCAGCAACCAAACCACCTTTTTTACCCCAATTTTGCTGTTGTTTAACTAGTGCTTCACGTACAGCGCTCTGTGCGGCGATGGCGGATACTTTTGATGTTACTCTTGGCGTGCGAATTACCTGAGTAACATCAGTATGATTAATCCAGACTCGTACAGGAGATTGTAAATTTTCGCCTTGAGTCAGTTCAATGACACAATTGTTAGCTAATTCAGCGATCGCACACTCATCATCCAAAGCAATTTCTTCTTGCAACACTAGCCAGGTGAAAGCTCGGTACATTGCGCCAGTATCTAAATATACTAGACCCAAGTTCGCTGCCACTTGACGAGCTACCGTTGATTTACCAGCACCAGCCGGTCCATCAATGGCGATGACGGGAGAGCGATCGCGCAGGATGGTATTGTCAATCAAACGTGTAGAACCAAGACGAGCTGCGATCGCAACCATTCCTTCCTCCTTAACTTCCTCTAAAGACATCAACGTAGTCGGTTCAACCAATTCAATATATTCCACTAAAACAGTAGTGACCATTGCTAGTTCTTGCTCCACCACCGCTATAAGAGTGCTGGTGTTACGAATGCCCGCTTTAAATGCCGCTTCAGCTTGCCGCAAGCCGCGATATAATACCGCTGCCTGTTGTTTTTCCGTTGCAGTCAAATATTGATTGCGGGAACTCAAGGCAAGACCCGATGCTTCCCGCACCGTTGGACAAGCAACAATTTCTGTCGGCAAATTCAAATCAGCTACCAGCTTTCTAATAATTGCCAGTTGCTGACCATCCTTTTGACCGAAATAGGCTCGATCGGGCTGTACCAAGGTAAAAAGCTTGGTAACAATCGTAGCCACACCCTGAAAGTGACCTAGCCGAGAACCACCACACAAGCGTGATATCATAGCAGATGGAGGGATAACTTGTGTAACAATTGAATCTTGTATACTCTTCTGGGGAACTCCTAATTCCTCCGGAGAAGGCGCAAAAATCGCATCCACACCAGCTTGTTCACAAAATTGTCCATCTGCCTCTAAAGTACGAGGATAGCGCTGATAATCCTCATTTGGACCAAATTGCAGGGGATTGACGAATATACTGACGATTACCGTGGCGTTTTCTCGCCGTGCCCGCGAAATTAAGCTTAAATGACCTTGATGCAAAGCTCCCATCGTCGGAACCAGACCAACTGCTGTTTGATACCAGCAGGTTGCCTCATTTGATAGCGGTTCCGACCACTGGCAAAGCTGATTTTCCGAACGACGTTTAGCTAAATAACAGCGTAAAGCTGCAATTGTTGTCAGCAGGCGCACAAAATACCCCTAGTTCTTCTTGAGCCTCTCCCCCGTTAGTTTATATCTGAATTCGGGGGAAAAACTAGTGAACTAGGGGAAATAGGGGAGTGGGGAG
>NZ_JAOWRF010000271.1 GCF_025753815.1 Plectonema radiosum NIES-515
TCTCCCCCTCCTCCACTCCCCCCTCCCCAGAAAAGCGGGTATTTGTCGAACAGTCAGATATTCGCTCGAAGCGGTTGGTACGTAAAGCCGGAGCGTTGGTAATATTTGTAGTCGATGCTTCTGGGTCAATGGCACTGAACCGGATGCAGTCAGCCAAAGGTGCGGTAATGCAGCTTTTAACAGAAGCTTATCAAAACCGCGACCAAGTGGCGTTGATTCCCTTCCGGGGGGAACAAGCTGAGGTATTATTGCCTCCAACCCGCTCTATTGCCTTAGCGCGTAACCGTTTGGAAAGATTACCTTGTGGTGGTGGTTCACCGCTAGCGCATGGTTTAAGCCAAGCTGTGCGGGTCGGGTTGAATGCGGTTAGGAGTGGAGATATTGGGCAAGTTGTGATTGTAGCGATAACCGATGGACGCGGGAATATTCCCTTGTCTCGTTCTTTGGGTGAACCACAAGAAGCAGGAGAAAAGCCGGATATCAAAGCGGAATTGTTAGAAATTGCCGCTAGAATGCGTGCTTTAGGGATGCAGTTATTGATGATTGATACTGAAAGTAAATTTGTTTCCACTGGCTTTGCCAAGGAATTAGCTCATACTTCAGGAGGCAAATATTATCATTTGCCGAAAGCGACAGATAAAGCCATTGCTGCTATGACAAGAGGAGCGATCGCAGATTTAAAATCCAGATAAGTAGAGTGAGGGGTGAGGGGTGAGGAGTTAGGAGTTAGGAGTTAGGAGTTAGCAGTGAGGGGTGAGGGGTGAGGAGTTAGGAGTTAGCAGTGAGGAGTGAGGAGTTAGGAGTGAGGGGTGAGGGGTGAGGAGTGAGGAGTTTTTAGCTCATAACTCATAACTCATAACTTATAACTCATAACTCATAACTCATAACTCATAACTTATAACTCATAACTCATAACTCCTCACTCCTAACTCATAACTCATAACTCCGCTCCTCCGCTCCTCCTAACTCATAACTCCTAACTCCTCACTCCGCTCCTCCTAACTCATAACTCATAACTCCGCTCCTCCTAAGATCCAGTCGCAATTGCTGGTTGTAAGAAACACATTAAATCCTGAATTCCCTTTTGTAGATATCGCGTTACTGTCATTGGACTAGTGCCAATTTTCTTCGCGGCATCTTTGCGAGAAAGTTCTTTTAAAAAGACTAATTCAACAGCTAAACGGGGCTTTTCTTCTAACATATTTATTGCTCCTTGGAGTTGTTGACGTTCTTCTTCTAGTTGCTGAAAAGCCGTAGAACGGGGACAGGGAAGCGCTTCACCTAAGGTTATTTGGCAATCAACATACTGAACTGGGGTCGCATCTAAACTCAAAGGCATCCGATTTTGAGCCGCTAACTTAGTTTCTTGCCATTCTTGGACAGATACTTTGAGTATGTTGGCAATTTCTGAATCTTTGGGAGGACGACCCAAAGATATTGATAATTCCCGGCGAATTTTTTGCCCTTCATTGTAGAGTTCTTGCCAGCGACGGGGTATCTTTAGTAGAGTACTGCGATCGCGCAAAAAGTGCAGCATTTCTCCGCGAATGTAGGGCACAGCAAAGGAACTAAAAGCATATCCTTGACTGGGATCAAATCGCTCAATTGCCCTGATTAAACCGAAATAACCGATTTGTTCCAAATCTTCATAAGGTTCATTACATTGATGGCTGAATTTATGAGCCATCTTACGCACTAACCCAGTATGTAACTGTACAAGTTGATTACGAAGTTTAATAGAAGGATTCTGGTGGTATAAGTGCAATAACTCGATACCATCAGACCGCAGAGAGGACTGACTTGTTACCATATAAATTCCTTTCTAGTAACTCCTTTTTCTGAAAAATTGGAGTTGCGTAAATTTTCATCAAAGCTGTAATTATTTTCCTTAGATGGGGCTGAATAAACCATCGTCGTTATACTGAACTTGTGGGGAGTCTAACTTTTGGTATCAGTATTTATACGCATATGTTTTGCGCCCTTATCTGTTTCAGGCTATTTTGACTTGATATAAATCAAGTGAGGAATTCCGCCATTTGTGAAATCACATAGCTCTCTTGATATGAGTCAAAATAGAACTGAGCAGAACTGTTTTTCTTAAAAAATTAGTTGTGAAATATGAGTAATACCAGCAATTTTCGTAACGCTATCCGTGAGGCTAAAAATCAAGCCCTCATCGGTCCAAATGTAATTGCCAATGCCCTTCCCTACGTTGGTGGTGGACTGGTTTTAACGGCGCTGGCAGCTTACGGTGGTTTAGGAGTCATCCGTACCAACCCCGGACTTTTCATGCCCACCGTAATTGGTGCGGTCATCCTGGAACTAATTCTGTTCTTTGTTGCCCAAAACGTTGCTGAAAAAGGCAACAAAGGCGTTGCCCTGCCCCTACTAGCCACCTACAGCCTGTTGTCTGGGTATACCCTCAGTGGCTTGATTTATCTTGCCTTGAGAACCCAAGGAGTTGGCATTCAAGGAATTGGTATAGCTGCCCTTAGTTGTGGCATCACTTTTATTGCCGCTCGTCAAGTGGGTTCAAATCTCTCTGACTCAGACGGCATGGCTTTGACTAAAACGATCAATCTAGGCGTTATTGCCTTGGTGGTTGTTTGCCTAGCACAATTTGGGTTGGCGTTTTTCGGTGTTTACACGCCAAATTGGTTAGAAATTGCCATTTCCGGGCTGGGTGTGCTTTTATTTGTTGGCGCATCTGTAGTTGATTTCTACATCTTGCCCCGCACCTACAGCGATGAACAATATCTGCCTGCGGCTTTGTCGATGTATCTTACCTACATCAATTTGTTTGTGTTTATCTTGCGGTTGCTAATTGCCCTCAATAGCCGCGATTAATTAGCCTGCCTTCAGAATGGACATAGGTCTGGAAAAGATGTAGAGACGTAGCTGGAAAAGATGTAGAGACGTAGCTGGAAAAGATGTAGAGACCTAGCTGGAAAAGATGTAGAGACCTAGCTGGAAAAGATGTAGAGACCTAGCATTGCTACGTCTCTACAAGCGTTCTGGGTAGCACATAATAATTAATTTCCACACCTATGTCTATTAATTGAAACCCAGGGATTATATCATGTCTGGTAAATCGCACACATTGTAGAGTAGAGACGTTCCATTGGAACGTCTCTACGACTGTTGGTAATAATTTATTTTATTGCTGAAATTACGCCGGCACTACAAATTTTTCGCTTCCTGCAAGCCCAAAGGCTGCGTGAATGACTTGCAAAGCTTTAACACCTTGTTCTTGATGGACGACACAGCTAATTTTAATTTCTGAGGTGGCAATCATTTGAATGTTAATTTGGTGTTGAGCGATCGCCTCAAACATTTTCGCTGCAACTCCTGGTTGTCCCACCATCCCTGCACCAACAATACTCACTTTGGCGATCGCATTATCCAAAACAATTTCACCCCAGCCAAATTCTGACGCTGCTTGTTGCAACATTTTCTGTGCTGCTTCTCCATCTATCCTGGCAACGGTGAAGGCTATATCTCGTCTGGGAACACCATCAATTACCCGACAGCGCTGAGATTGAATAATCATATCCACACTGATATTGTGCTGCGCTAATAGTCCGAACAACTTCGCTGCCATCCCCGGACGATCTGGTAGTTGACGAATCGCCAAACGCGATTGGTTCATGTCTAAAGCGACACCACGGACGAGGGGATGGGG
>NZ_JAOWRF010000057.1 GCF_025753815.1 Plectonema radiosum NIES-515
GCTCCACCGGAGAACTACACGTGACTCGTCGGCGGCAGCGTCAGATGTGTGTAAGATACAGCCCCTAACTCCTAACTCCTAACTCCTAACCCCTAACTCCTAACCCCTAACTCCTAACTCCAAACCCCTAACCCCTAACTCCTAACTCCAAACCCCTAACTCTCAAAAATTGCCCCCAGAAGCATTAACTCTAGCTTCATCTCTTCAGAAAAGCCTTGATTCGATCCAAAGCGAGTTTTCTCGACTTTCACATTATTCAAGTTGGCATTGCTCAAATCAGCATTTCTTAAGTCAGCATTATTCAAATTCGCATCCTCTAAATTAGCCCCACATAAGTTCGCATCTTTGAGGTTAGCATCGCTAAAGTTAGCATTCTTCAAATTAGCACTGCTGAGGTCTGCCCCTCTCAAGTCGGCATTGCTGAGGTTAGCATCCTTAAGTTTGGCATCGCTTAGTTTCGCATCCATTAAGTTAGCACTGCTGAGATTGGCATTCTTCAACTTTACACTGTTCATGTAGGCATTGCTGAAGTTCGCACCGATTAATTGAGCATCGTTGAACTTGCCATTCCATAAATAGACACCCCTAAGGTTGGCATTGTTGAGGTTAGCACCATTGAAGTTGGCTTCGCTGAGGTTGGCACCATTGAAGTTGGCACCCACTAAATGAGCACTGTTGAGGTTGGCACTGCTGAGGTTTGCATTCACTAACTGAGCATTGCTGAGATTTGCATTGCTGAGATTTGCACTGTTGAGATTTGCACTGTTGAGATTTGCATTGCTGAGATTTGCATTGCTGAGATTTGCACCGCATAAGTTGCCATTTAAAAAGCTGGCATTTTCTAACTGAGCATTACTAAAATTAGTACCACTGAAATATAAATCATCAAGGTTAATATTATTGAGATTGATATTATTAAGATTGGCAAGGATAAAGTAAGCTTTGCTTAATTGCTCTTCAGGTACTCGATTAACAAACTTTTGTAGCAAATCTTGATAAAGCGATAGTTTGTTGATTTCCGCATCGCTCAAGTCAGCATCATTTAGGGTAGCTGCTGATAAATTGTTCGTTTCAGATGTCAATTGAGGCTTCTCTAAAAGCCAATTTTTTTTTCTTCTAGTTACAAAAAAAGCAATTAAGCAAAGGCTGAAACCAACCAGAGCTGCTGGTGGTTTCCCGTTCGTCAGCAGCATCACTATAAAACCCATAGTAGCCAGAATAATAATTTGCTTGAGCAATGAAATCAGTTTTGCTTTCGCTTCTCGATAAAAAGTACTATTTTTCCGATTGGTTAGAGTCATGCTTAAATACTTTCCTCGTTGTTTTTACAATTAGTTTAATTAGCCCAGAATTTACCAGTGATTCAACCTACAAATCCTAAGGTAAAATAGTAAATTAGACGATATGATGCACTCTTGCGGACAATAACGTGTCATAACCAAGGTATTTTGTTACAGGCAGGTATGAAAACTAGAGAAGTTTTTAAAGGTAATGCAGTGCCCGATTAATTAGGGAATTTTGATCAGAATCTATAAGCCGATCGCATCCTGAATTGATAGATAAATTCCTAAATAGAAAAATAATGTATTATTTATAATATTTTTTTAGTTTATTTGCGTGTATTTACATTTAAAAAATCTTGATTTCTGCCTAATTAAATCTTTGAACGAGGGGGATGAAGGTAACGCCATAGTCATTGTTTATACTTTGAGCGCGGGAAACTTTGGCTGGGTAATCTAGTTAGGGATAAATTCAGAGGTGGGGAAGAGCGATCGCTTTACTACTGGTTACGACTGGAAATCTCTGTTGTCAGGAAATCAAGATAATGTATGAATGATAACTCAATATATATTGTGGTATAGAAATGTTACATTTTTGTGGGCATTAGGTATTGGGCTTTTTGATGAGGGGGAAAGGGACTGATAGTTAAGGGACTCATGGTAAGAAAGAAGAAATATTTTTCCCCCTGCCCTCACTAGGTATTCGGTAGCTACAGACGGAATGAAAACTACTAAGCTGGTAAATAGCACCTGAAAATACCGGAAGTTAAACAGTGGCACCCAAATGCTACAGTTCATGCTTCCTTGTCGGCTAACTACCTGTAACCAAATTATGTTTGATGCTCTATCTGACCGTTTAGAAGCTGCCTGGAAGAAACTGCGAGGACAGGACAAAATTTCCCAATCCAACATTCAAGACGCTTTGCGTGAAGTGCGTCGTGCTTTGTTGGAAGCAGATGTCAATCTTCAGGTAGTCAAAGATTTTATTACCGGAGTCGAGGAAAAGGCTCAAGGAGCCGAGGTAACTGCTGGTGTGCGACCTGACCAACAGTTCATTAAAATTGTTTACGATGAACTGGTGCAGGTAATGGGGGATGTTAATGTTCCCTTAGCACAAGCTGAAAAATCGCCCACTGTTGTGCTGATGGCTGGGTTGCAGGGAACGGGTAAAACCACAGCCACAGCTAAGTTAGCTTTACATTTACGTAAATTAGAACGCAGCTGCTTAATGGTGGCAACAGACGTGTATCGTCCGGCAGCTATTGACCAGCTAATAACACTGGGTAAGCAAATTGACGTGCCAGTATTTTCCCTGGGAAGCGATGCTGACCCAGTAGAAATCGCCCGTCAAGGTATCGAACGCGGTCGGGCAGAAGGTGTTGATACAGTAATTATCGATACTGCGGGGCGCTTGCAAATCGATGAAGAGATGATGGGAGAGTTAGCCCGCATCAAAGAAACAGTCCAACCGCACGAAACGCTGTTGGTGGTGGACTCAATGACCGGTCAAGAAGCGGCAAATCTCACCCGCACCTTCCACGATCAAATCGGCATTACTGGAGCAATTCTCACCAAACTCGATGGCGATAGTCGTGGTGGTGCAGCTTTATCAGTGCGGCAAATTTCGGGTGCGCCGATTAAGTTTGTCGGCGTGGGTGAAAAAGTTGAGGCTCTCCAACCATTTTACCCTGAGCGGATGGCATCGCGAATTTTGGGAATGGGCGATGTTCTGACGTTGGTAGAAAAGGCTCAAGAAGAAATCGACTTGGCAGATGCCGAGAAAATGCAGGAGAAAATGCTTTCCGCAAAGTTCGATTTTACGGACTTTCTCAAACAGTTGCGCCTGCTGAAAAACATGGGATCGCTGGGTGGTATCATCAAGATGATTCCGGGAATGAACAAGCTATCAGACGATCAGCTAAAGCAGGGAGAAACCCAGCTAAAACGCTGTGAGGCGATGATTAACTCCATGACCAAACACGAACGCCACGATCCCGATTTGTTGGCAAGTTCTCCCAGCCGACGCCGGCGAATTGCGGGTGGTTCTGGTTATAGAGAAGCCGATGTGAGTAAGTTAGTAGCTGATTTTCAAAAGATGCGATCGCTCATGCAGCAAATGAGTCAAGGTGGCGGTATTCCCGGTATGCCCGGTATGTTCGGCGGTGGTGGTATGGGCAATCCCTACCCCGCAGGCAATCGCCCCCCCGCCCCAGGATGGCGAGGTTATACTGACGCTGGAAGTGCTAAAAAGAAAAAGAAGGATAAAAAGAAAAAAGGCTTTGGTAATCTTTAGCCAATGGGGCATGGGGCAATGGGCAATGGGCAATGGGCAATGGGCAATGGGCAATGGGCAATGGGAAATGGGCAATGGGCAATTGGCATTGGGCAATGGGCAATGGCCA
>NZ_JAOWRF010000034.1:0-2112 GCF_025753815.1 Plectonema radiosum NIES-515
AGAATAAATAATTTACTTTGTCTCGCACTCCCCCCCTCCCCCACTCCTCCCCTCCTCCCCTCCCCCTCTCCCCCCCTCCCCCTCTCCTCTCATAACTAAGTATTTATTCCTAGTTTTTAGTCAAACAATCGCTTTATAAAAAGAAAAAATGCCGAAATCTATATAAATTAATGGTTTCATCTATCCACATCAGGCTACTACACCTTAGAATGATTCTTTGAAAAGTGCAGTCTACAGGATTTACAGGCATTTTATGTGGAATGCTCCCAAAGTCCGCTTTTTGTAAGTCTCGAAACAGAGATTTACGCTTGTGATGCGCTCATGAGCGTGTCCGTAGACAATCGAAAATAAACTTCAAGGAGTTTCACATGAACAAAGGTGAATTAGTTGATGCGGTGGCTGAAAAGGCTAGTGTGACGAAGAAGCAAGCTGATGCTGTCTTAACTGCGGCGTTGGAAACTATTATCGAAGCTGTCTCTTCTGGTGATAAGGTAACGCTGGTGGGCTTTGGTTCGTTTGAATCACGCGAACGTAAAGCTCGTGAAGGTCGCAACCCGAAAACAAACGAAAAGATGGAAATTCCAGCAACCAAGGTTCCTGCTTTTTCCGCTGGCAAAATGTTTAGAGAAAGAGTTGCACCCCCAAAAGTATAAATTCTTTTTTAGGAAACTCTTTTTTTATGCGGCAAAGAGCACACGGGGGAAATTTAACTTGGGCAGCAGCACTGGCTGGCTGTCCCCCTAGTGCTATTCTGGATTTTTCTGCGAGCATTAGCCCTTTGGGACCTCCAAACAGCGCGATCGCTGCTATTACATCTCAATTGGGTAATATACAGCACTATCCAGACCCCGATTACAGTGAACTGAGACAGGCTCTGGGTCACTTCCATCAATTGCCGCCTGAATGGATTCTGCCGGGTAATGGTTCGGCAGAATTACTTACGTTATCAGGTAAAGAATTTTCACAACTAGCCGCAACAACTTTAATTACTCCAGCTTTTGGCGATTATTACCGATCGCTTGCGGCATATGATGCCAAAGTGCTGGAGTGTCCGATTGATTTGAAGGGAGGAGGGGGAGAGGGGGGGACAGGGAGAGGGGGGGACAGGGAGGACAAGGAAAAATTTCTCCTCCACTCCTCCACACCACGCTTCCTCCACTCCCCCCCGGACCCACTCCTCCACTCCTCCCCTCCTTCAAGAAGCGGGTTACTCCTGAATAATCCGCACAACCCAACGGGTAAGCTGTTTTCGGTAGAAGAAATTTTGCCTTACTTGGAACAGTTTGCTTTGGTGGTGGTGGATGAAGCGTTTATGGATTTTCTGCCTCCGGATGAGGAACAAAGTCTAATTCCGCTAATTCGGAAATATCCGAATTTGGTGGTTTTGCGATCGCTAACAAAATTTTACAGTCTGCCTGGACTGCGACTCGGATATGCGATCGCTCACCCGGAGCGCTTGTCTAAATGGCAGTTGTGGCGTGACCCTTGGCCCGTTAACACTTTAGCAGCAGCAGCGGCAGTTGCTGCACTCGGCGATCAAGAGTTTCAGTCTGCAACCTGGGAATGGCTACCACCTGCACGAAACCAACTCTTTCAGGGTTTAGCTAAATTACCAGGGTTGCAACCTTTGCATAGTGCTGCTAATTTTTTACTTGTTGAGTCACAACAATCTGTCTGCCAATTGCAAGAACAATTGCTTAAGGAGTATCAGATTTACATTCGCGATTGTCTTAGTTTTAAAGAATTAGGCGATCGCTACTTCCGAGTTGCTGTACGCTCTAAATCAGATAACCAACGTTTACTAACAGCGCTCAAAGCATTAGTCAAACAATTTTAGATTTGAGATGAGTGGATTTAACCCATCCACTCATAAAATGAGGCTTGAGGATTTTGGATTGGGTATCCAAAGTCCTTGGCTCCAAAATCTAAAATTCCAGATAATTGGGCGAATAGAATTCGCTACTACACAAACAAAGTCCACCTCCGTGGACTTAATGAAAAAACCTGCGGAGGCAGGTTTCGTCTGTGTAGCCGCGAATTCTATTCGCCAGGAGTGAGTAAAATCTGACTTAATGAAACAACCTGCGGAGGTAGGTTTCCTCACAAACAAAG
>NZ_JAOWRF010000034.1:2212-38357 GCF_025753815.1 Plectonema radiosum NIES-515
AATGAAAAAACCTGCGGAGGCAGGTTTCGTCTGTGTAGCCGCGAATTCTATTCGCCAGGAGTGAGTAAAATCTGACTTAATGAAACAACCTGCGGAGGTAGGTTTCCTCACAAACAAAGTCCACCTCTGTGGACTTAATGAAAAAACCTGCGGAGGCAGGTTTCGTCTGTGTAGCCGCGAATTCTATTCGCCAGGAGTGAGTAAAATCTGACTATATTGACCAATGACTATTGACTACGATGTTGTAATTATTGGCGGTAGTCTTGCTGGACGCAATGCAGCCCTTGCTGCAACCGATCTACACGCCACTGTTGCCCTAGTGGAACCCACAGTCAACTTGGGGTTTATTTATCACTACGCGCTTGCTTTAATTGGCAAACTTGCCCAGCATGTTGATGCTGCGGCTAATTTTGGTATTCATTCCTATGGGGATACTGCACAGGATTATCTAAACGGAAGAATACCAACAACACTCTTCTCAGAAAAGTGCCAAACATCTGTAGAATGGCAAGAAGCGATGCTTTATGCTGGCGGTGTTGTCTCAAATCTTCAAGAACAAAATTCACTCGCCATTTTAGCTGCCAAAGGTGTCGATGTCATCATTGGTAGCGGTCAATTTGTATTGTCACCTCATCTTGCTTTTGCCGTTAATAAACGTCAGCTTCGCGCACGTACCTATTTACTAGCTAGTGGTTCCCGTCCAGCAATTCCAGAGATTGAAGGGTTGCAAAGTACTGGCTTTTTTACTTTATCTAATATTTGGCAGGCTTTGTCTGAGTTTTCAACGTTACCCAAAAATTGGGTGATAATTGGGGGTGTTCCCCAAAGCATCGAAGTAGCACAAACTTTGGCACGGTTGGGTTCCAGCGTGACCCTGGTTGTCAAGCATCCCTATATTTTGCCCAATCTTGACCCAGAGATAACCCAATTGCTGCAAGGGCAGTTAGAAGTCGATGGTGTGCGCTTGCTGACGCAAACAACCGTAACTCAGGTGAGGCTAATTGATAACCAAAAGTGGGTTCAGGCTGGAGATAAGGCAATTGAAACTGATGAAATTTTGGTGGCGATCGCACAACAGCCGAATATTGAATCTTTAAATTTGGCTGCGGTAGGTGTAAAATGGCATCAACATCGCTTGCTAGTCAATGACAAATTACAAACAACTAATCGCCGTATTTATGCTTGTGGTGATGTTATTGGCGGTTATGAATTTGTTAATATTGCTAACTATGAAGCAAAAATTGCTCTGAATAATGCTCTATTTTTTCCAGTAAATAAAGTTAATTATCAATGCGTTCCTTGGGGGCTAATTTCTTATCCAATGCTGGCACAAGTCGGCTTAACAGAAAAACAAGCCAAATGCCGATATATTCCAGATGAAGTTTTAGTTTTGCAACAATATTTTAAAACAGTAACAGCAGCCCAAATCAGCGAAGAAACTACAGGTATATGTAAATTAATTGTCCTCCGCAATGGGGAAATTTTAGGCGCTTCTTTACTGGGGGCAGAAGCGGTAGAATTAATCAATCTGATTGCTTTGGCTATATCTCAAAAAATTAAAATTAATCAATTAGCGAATTTATCTTTCGTTTATCCAGGTTATTCAGAAATTATTGAACAAACTGCACGAGAATGGGAACGGCAAAAGTTAAATAGCAATATTGCTTTGCAAGATTTTCTAGAAGGCTTCTTCCACTTTCGCCGCAATTGGAATCTGTGAGTGACTTTTTATATCATTGTAAAGACGTTCCAGGTAAAGACGTTCCAGGTAAAGACGTTCCAGGTAAAGACGTTCCAGGTAAAGACGTTCCAGGTAAAGACGTAAAGCGTGGAACGTCTCTACGGGGGTTGCAATATTTGTTTTAATGTTAATTAGACATATTTCGCCGCAATTGCAATCTGTGAGTGACTTTTTATATCATTAGACATCTCCATAAAAGAGGTAGAGACGTAGCTAGCTTACGTCTCTACAAGGGTTTCGGGCAAGGCATAGTTCATTTGTGGAGATGTCTATTGTAAAGACGTAAAGCGTGGAACGTCTCTACGAGGGTTACGATATTTTTTTAATGTTAATTATCAGGACATAATATAATTAGTAATCATCACTTAAATAGGAGAATTTCATCATGCTAGCTCAACATCAAAAGGTAATCAAAGGTAAAAAAATCCCCTTATACTTATCCGTCTTAGGTTTGTCTATCTCAGTTGTTAGCGGTGGCATTAGCTTTTTTACTAACCCCGCTTCTATTCAAGCACGTGAGGTAGGCGCAAAACCAACCATCGGCACAGTCAAAAGTATGACCAATGGTGACATTATGTGCTATGTAAAATTAGTAGATAACAAAGGAAATGTTTACAAAAATATCGGTGCGTCTTTTGAAATTTGTGCCAAAGAAAAAACTTTTTTAAATAAGAAAGTGCGCTTATCTTATGGAAAAGTCTCAGTTAGCAATTGCCAAAGTGCTGAACCCTGCGGCAAAAGCCGACTAGAAACCCTAATCACGAAGATGCAATTAATTCGCTAAAAGTCCCTGATTTCAAGCTATAGGAATATTATCTGTATTCATTGAAAAAGTAACAAAAATATACCTACCGTCGTAATATTGAGAGACGTTCCAGTGGACTGTCTGTAGAGACGTTCCACCGGAACGTCTCTACAGAATGTGTAATCAGCCTGTCATGATATTATTTAGGATTGGTATAATCAAATCACTTCGGTCGGTCATCGTTTCGTCGCAAGTTTCTTTCCGGCAATTTTGCACTACCAATACCTTGAAGAATACCACGACCGATTAACCCCAAACCTCTACCAATTATTTGGGTGAGAAAAAAAACAATACCACTACCAAAGAAAGATAAAAGTGATTTGAGACGAGGAGCGATCGCATCCCGAAATTCTAATGCTAATGTCACTAATAGCGGAATCCCAGAAAGTTGCGCTAACTCTTGACTGCGGGAACCATAAATTGATATTTTCGCAATACCACGAGGAGTAAATACAAGTAGTTCATAACGACTTTCAAAAATCGCTTGAGCTTCGCTGACATAATTTTTCAAGCGGTATTTCCATGATAAATCATTGCGGAAACGTTCGATTTCTCGCGTGGAAATAAATTGGCGATCGTAAAAACTTTGTTTAACTTCTTCTACATCTGCTAAACTGTTAAGCAGTGGCTGCACGACACCATTTGCCACTTGAATTAAGAAATTTTCTAAAATTATTAAAGATTGCTCCATCGCCTCTAAGCTACCTGCTGCGTAAATGGTATTATCAATGGATAAATCTGTTTGAAATAGTAGATAAGAAAATAACTCTACTACCAAAGGAATCTTGATCAGAATTTCTGTTTCTACAACTTTAGCAGATTGCAGCAAGAAGGTGACAAGTTCTAAATTTTGATTGCCTACTTGCAGTTTGGTAAATTTACCAAAAAAATCTGTTGTTGACGTTTGCCACAATTCACATAATATGATTTTTGTCAATTCATTTAATTGATGAACTTCTATTTGAGAAGCACGCAGTTCATCTAAAGAATTAGCAAGTTTTTGCAGAATCAGATAAAGTAACTCGCGTTTTTTATCTTGGCGAAAAATGTCAATTTCTAAAGGTTCATCGCCCAAATTTTGTAAAGGTAATTGAAGTTTTGCAACACAAGATGAAAATAAAGTTGCTTGCAGCGCTCTTGGGCTAAGTAAAGAAGGATAATTTGGCTTTATTGGTGATGTGACAACAGCACTATTAAGTGAGGGATTTGTCGCTGGTGAATCTTGAGCAGCAAGGGCTGTCGTTTTGTCATATTGCCTTTCTTGGGGTGTGGCTAAGAGCCGATTGACTAGCCAACCGGCTGCCAATAATTCGCGTCGCTGTCCAGCTAAAATAGCTCGATCTAGTAGCGGCAAACCGGCGACTTGCAATTGTGCCGTCACTTTTGCCAAAGTAGCGTTAATGTGATTAATTCCTAATAAACGCCAATTATTCCGCAACCTAGCGAAAGGAACAGGAGAAGATTGAGGTAGAGACGTTCCATCGGAACGTCTGTAGGAAACGGAACGTCTGTACGAAACGGAACGTCTGTACGAAAGTGAGGAGTTAGCAGTTATTTTTCCCCCACTCCCCCCCGGACCCACTTCCCCCCTCCCCACTCCATCCCAATAACTACCACCAGATGCTAAGAGTTGCATTACCTCAACTAACTCAGAAACAGGTGTGCCTTTAGGGCAGTAACCATCTACACCAGCATCTCTTGCTGCCATCAGCAGCCCTGGTTCAGAAACAGAAGTGAGCAGTAAAATCGGTAAATTGGGGTATTCAGCTTGAAGTTGGTGACAAAGTTGTAAATAACGACTATTACCTAGTTCCAAAATTACCAAATTAATTGCTTTTGGATCTTTTTGGGCAAATTCTGCCAATATGTGCAGGGCAACGGTATCTGTTTGTGCTTCCGATGTAACTTCTAAATTAGGGACTTGTTCCAAAGCTACTCGCAACCCTAGCCGGAAAATTGGGTCTTGGTCGATTAATAATACTTTTAGAGGGCGATCGCTCATAGTCCACTCAAAAATATACACGTAGGGTGTGTTAGCGCGGAAAGTACGGCACTAAAAGCTTGGAATGGTGCCATAGGGACGATCGCGCTTCAGACCCTTGATTAGACGTAGCACTTAGTAGTCTAATCATCAAAATTCATCTTATCAATCAGCAACACCAATTCTTCTTTCCCCCCTTGTCTGCTAACTCTCGGTTTTGTTCTGCCGATAGCCATAGAAGTTAATACTATATTCAGTAATTTTCACTCCGGTTTCTTCTTCAACTTGGCGGATAAAATCTTCTGGTAGTTGGATATGAACATCAAGAATTTGATTTGTATCTATGCAGTTCACATGACTGTGGGAATCACTGATATTACCGTATAAACGTCCGTCGCAGCGTTCGATGCACTCAATGATGTTTTGACTGGATAGTGCTTCTAAGTTTTGATATACAGAGGTATGTCCGATTTCTTTGCCTTCTTGGTTTAAGCGATCGTAAATCTCTCTGGCAGAAAGATGCTCTTGTGCTTGCCACAGTAATTCTAAAATAAAACGACGCTGCCGGCTAACGCGCATACCCAGCGTTTGGCATCTGTCAATAGCATCTTCTAGAGAACGAATTGGTTTTGTAGAGATTACTTGTTTTTGCATATTTATTTAACTTTCTTAACGATTGGGGTTATTTCTATATTTGAAGGTGTAATTGTTATTTTATTTATGCAATATTTTTGTACTTTGCACTTCAATTCCTATATTTGTGTTTTTGCTTTTGATTGCTACCCAAGCACGTTCGATAGAGAGATTAATTTTTGTGATCTACTGAGAGTTGCTTTCTCACACCCTAATCTAAAACAAACTCATTACAACTTTAGCTTAAAATCACGCCTTACGTCTACTTGAGGCAGGGGTTTAAGTTATATTACGGATATATAGATGAATTGGTGTGCTACTTGTGTAGGCGATTTTCCTCTACTTGAGGCAAGTAATTATAGCGCTTTGTGGAAGTGACACCCAGTTTGACAAAAATAGAAAGCAGGTGAGTAGCGACAGTCCAAGGGCTAATTTGAAGGTAAATGCCAATACATTTGTGAGAAAGACCCTGTGCGATAAATAAGGGCGATCGCCACCCATCTGACGTATTGTTGTCAAAATACTGGAACGACCAAATTATGTTAATACACATGATGTGTCGTTAGAGAGCGTGCGTAAGTCCTATAATATTAAGTCCGCGTCACACCCCAACCAAAATCTTGTACCCAAAATGTCGTTGAAATAGCATATAAAACTCAAAAAGGTACTGTTGTTTACACTTAAATTTAATTTCAAACAACCATAAATTCCAGTATATGCACGATTTAACATTCGGTGGGAGAAATCCGCATATGGTTTATTCCCCAGAGGATCGCTTGTTGGGGAGCGAACCGACTGGATGTGTTTGCGGTTGTTACTGATAATGCTTTGTAGCGCAAAACCTGGGATAATCTTAGTTGGAAGCACTTGGGAGAATTTAGCAGGCTCGTGCATTTGTTGCTCTTGCTGCTGTTTCTACGGGAATCAACCGTATTGACACGTTTGTTGTGGGTGGCGATAATGCCTTGTACCGCAAATCTTTCAGTTAATCCAGTGAATCTAAGGGTGCATTTGTAGTCAGCACGAAGAGTGCTGGGACTAAGCGTTTCAACGCTTAGTACGAATAGAGACGCGATGTTCTTCGCGTCTTTATTTTTAATCAATGGGGTATAGTGTTAATACTTGAAAGCTGCTACTGTATATTCTCGATCTTACAGTTGTACAGAATCGTAAGAATGCCAATGACAATCGCGATCGCACTGAATACCGACTGCATTAACAATCTGGATCTATCACCCGCATTAACGGTGATTTCACAACTGCTGCAAGATGGGGCGATCGCATCCCACGAACAGCAGCTCCACTTTGAGATAAACTATTCTCAGGAAAAAAGCGATCCACGGGAACTTTCAGAAATTCCAGAGGTACGCTTGTGGTTTCTCCGTCTGGATGCTCGCTATCCTTGGTTGCCATTTTTACTCGATTGGAAAGCTGGAGAACTTGTTCGTTACGTCGCTATGCTCGTACCCCACCAATTCAGTGAAAAAGAAGGTATTCAGTATAATCCTGAAGCTTTAGAAATATTTTTGATGCAGAGAATCTTTATTTTAAGCGATTGGCTCAAACAGCAGGGTATACCCAATCAATTCCGTCTCAAATCAATGGCTCAATTGCTGGGTTATGACTTAGATGATACCTTATTTGAGATGTTTTGAAAAAATGGGGAATGGGGAATGGGGAATGGGGAATGGTGAATAAAAATAATTACCAATGCCCAATGCCCAATGCCCAATGCCCAATGCCCACTAACAACTCACTTTATCCGATATATAAAACTTAATGCGGTATTGAAAGCGTATTCAACTGCTTTTGATTTACTGGGTAAAGCTTCCTGCCAGATTCGATAATCGTTATAGTCAATAATTCTATTTACTATTTCATCAATCCTGATTTGATTCAGTATTTTGTATTGTTTAGCTTCAAAATCTTTTGCTGTGCCACCGATTTCTAAAACTTCCTGTGCAGCTTTGACAAAGCTATCCAAAACTGTTTGCATGTATTTTTTGCCGGCATTTTCTGCAAACACGGATGATGCTTTTAAAGCATTAAATTCTACTAAAAGCAAATCGGCAATTTCTCTTCCTCCGGAAGTATTCCAATTTAAAGGAAGTTCTACATCCAAATATTCACATTGATTATATTTATAGTTGAGATAATCATGAATATTTTCGGCTAATCGAATTAGTTTTTTACCAGCTAATAATTTTTTGAGAAGATTTGTGCTCGTGTCGATAGATAAGTCATGGAATACTTTTTCTTCACTTTCCGGACATTCATATACAACATAAGTCCAAATTCCTGGGTTAGCTTCATTCTTGATTCCCCCTTGGTAAAAAGTTATTGTTGCGTCTTCTTTACACTTGAAATATGCATTTTTTACATTTTCTAATGTATAAAAACGCATTCTCGGTGAAGAACGCATAATTTTTCGGAAAACGCCAGTAATATGATGAATCTGAGTACCTACTTGGATATACCGTTTTCCACTGCTAATAAAGCCATGTAACCAAATCGCCATTTATTTTTTCCTTGTGTATACTTCATCACATTTTTTACTGAACACTAGCTTTTATAACGAAGGTCAAGTTCAGGAACGCAGAAAATGGCATGTTAGATCCACCCAGAAGCTAATCAAACCAAGTAGTATCGGCAACCCGTGTTTGCCCTATAGCCGAGAATCCTTAATTTTGTGTATTAAGGTTGCTAATTTTTGTTTTAACTGAAATCTCTAGTTGTGATTGATTAGTTTTGTAAAAAAACCTCATATTTCCTGCTGAATTAAAAAGCATATATTGCGGTTCATTTTTTTTATTGAAAATTTAATTCATGGTTAACAGATGCCTGTAAACTATGACACCTTGAACATCCACAATTAGCCATTTTCCCATTTTTACAACTGGGTTAAATGCATACTATGTACGAATGCCTTCATGGATTGTTCCCACAAATATATCTAAACTAAGAATTTGGCAAAAATCTAATTTTTTTAACTTATCTTTGTCAATGATATATTTGTAAATTTTTGTAAAAAACACAGCATCAATCTGGACAAAGTGTTAAATAAATACTTGACAACATCTGTTTATAATAGTTATTTTTTTGTTTGAAATTAAATTTTTTGGCAAAATAAACTTAACTATTCCAGCTAAATTTTGGTTAATGTAATCATATTTTGTGTGGTGTTAGTTTGGAATTTTCAGCTTGCGCTCGGTTGATTGTCGAGTATGTTGTGACTCAATACTTCACAGAAATAAAAATTAAGATGGAAAAATATTATAGCGCATCTAACTTTGTCCCAGCCTATGCAAAAAAAAAGCTGATCGAGTCACTAATATGACTGTTGAAAAATTTACGCTAAGTAATAACTTTTATATGAACTAAAGGAATGGAAACTTAAACAAAAGAATATTAGGCGATCGCGCTCACGCTCCACACAGCTTAAATAACACCAGGAATGGGATGTGCAAAGATTCTCCGTGGCAAATATAGCTCACCTTGATATATTAGCTTGCGATCGCCGATGGCGGGTGCTTTGCGCCATCGCACTCAATAAAAAATCCATGCCGGTATCATCAGCCAAGACGTGAAAAGCTGAAAAACACAATTATTATTGCAGTACTAGCCACCCCAAACTTTCTGCAACACTGTATTGGGTGAAATATCAGCAATTCTACCAGTAGGAGATTTGATCGCCAAGAATTTATCACTCTTGGGTAACAACTTGGCTGGCTCTGTGTCACCAAATAAAGCAATAGTATAAGTTTGTACCGCTACACTCAAGTGCATCGGCGTACTGTCGGTACACAACATCAAATTTGCCCCGCCAATCATGGCGGCTAACTTGCCGATGTCATCTGGCGAAGTTATTTTAACATCTAACGACGACTCAAGAGATGTCACTAATTCATCTTCTGCTTGCTTAACTAATACCACAGGCATCTCTGGTTGCTTGCTGCGGAAATTTTGAATAATTTGCCGCCAATTTTCCACAGGATAGATATTAGCACCTAAGGATTGGTCTAACTGGCTAGAACCAGCGGAAATCAAGATGTAACCTGTTTCATGGACACCTAAACGTTTTTGTTCTTTTTCTGCCCAATCAATATCGGCTAAAGGTATATTGACTGTTAAATCTGGGCAAGTAGATTGAATGCCCAAACCTGTGAGTAGATCGTGATACATTGCCGCAATATACTGCGATTGTTTAAAAGGGACTGGGTTGGTAAAAAAAGCAGAGCCTTTGCCTTGGTAGCCGATCCGTGTGGGGATTCCCGTCAACCAAAGTAAACAACTAACCAACCAGCTTTGTCCTAAATAAATGGCAACATCGTACTCGCGATCGCGAATCATACCCACCAAGTTACCCCAATCTGCTAAACTATTGCGGTCTTGGAAATCAAATGTCAGTAACTGGTGAACTGACTTGCTTACCCGGTAGGCAGCTTTTGATCGGGGTTCGGTAACAACATCTATTTGAGCTGAAGGTAATGAGCGCTTCAGGTCATCTAGAGTGGGAAACAAGAGAATTTGGTCGCCAATTCCGCCGGGAACAAGGGCTACTATTCGCATAAGATTTATTTACGCTTACTCGCTACTTATTTTAGGAGAATATAGGGATTGGGGCATAGAGTATAGGGCATGGGGTCTGGGACATAAGTGATATTTTATTTCCCAGTACCCAGTCCCCAGTAGCCAGCCCCTAATCGCTAGATTGAGGAAAACTGTGCATTTACTAATTCCAGCTGCGGGGATGGGACGAAGAATGGGAAGCGATCGCAATAAACTTTTGTTACTCGTGCGATCGCAACCGATAATTAGTTGGACTCTCAAAGCCGCTGAAGCCGCGAATTTTATCAGTTGGATCGGGATTATTGCTCAACCTACCGACTGGCAAGACCTCCAGACAATTATTCAAAAAGAAAAATTAACTAAACCTGTGGAATTAATCGAAGGCGGCTCCACACGCCAAGAATCAGTTTACAATGGCTTACTGGCATTACCAGCTGCGGCAGAGCAAGTCTTGATTCACGATGGTGCCAGATGTCTTGCCACACCAGATTTATTTAATGCTTGTGCTTTATCCATTCGCCATCATTCTGGTTTGATCGCCGCCATACCTGTCAAGGATACTATCAAAGTTGTCGATGAAAATGGCATAATTCAAAGTACTCCTGACCGACGGCGATTGTTTGCCGCACAAACTCCCCAAGGTTTTGATGTCAAATTGTTGAAACAATGCCACGAAACGGGTATCCGTCAGGGTTGGGAAGTAACTGACGATGCGGCTTTATTTGAAAAGTGCGGCTACAGCGTCACAATTGTCCAAGGGGAAGAAACCAATTTGAAGGTGACTACCCCACAAGATTTAGCGATCGCCGAATTCATCCTCAGTGGCAGGGAGTAGGGATCAGGGAGAAAAGGATACTTTTTAACTTTGACGGTTGTGCAAAATCATGATATAATCCCACACACTTATAATTTGTGTAAAGATGAGTCAGTCAGTTGTCATTTTCTCTGTGAGTAATGACTCTTGACCCTTCGGGTTTACCACATGGGTGACTGGCGGGAAACCCTTTGAGCAGTCGCTCTCGACGGAAACCGTCACTTCCCGCGTTGCTTCACCAACGCAGTGGTTCACCAATGACTAATAATTAATGATTACAGCTACAGCCAACAAGATAGAAGCGATTCTCTATTTAAAAGGTAAACCCTTGTCGCTCGGTGAAATAGCCGAGTATGCCGCATGCGATCGCGCTACTGCTGAGGAAGGCATAATTGAATTAATCGACAACTATGCCCACAGAGATGGCGCTTTAGAAGTTGTAGAAACCCCAGCAGGTTACTGCCTGCAACTGCGGTCAGATTTTCATGAATTAGTGCAAACCATGATCCCAGTGGAATTGGGCTTGGGGGCATTGCGAACTTTAGCAGCGATCGCTCTTAACAGCCCGATTCTTCAAACCGACTTGATAAATGTGCGGGGTTCTGGAGTATATCAACACGTTCCCGAACTAGTCGAACTTGGCTTTGTCCGAAAACGCCGAGATCATGAATCTCGGTCTTATTCGCTACAAATTACTCCGAAATTTCATCAATATTTCCAAATTGAGCAACTTCCCGAACCATTCGACCGCAGCCAAGAAGAACGACAACTAGAACTAGACTTGAAAACTGAACCAGATTCATGAAGAGGGGTAAAGGGGAAAGGGTAAAGGGTAAAGGGGGAAGAAATTGGATGGGAATTACGACCCCACCCAATTCAAGACCACGCAAAAGTTGCGTATTTCTTAAACCCTAAATGTCCAAGGTAAGGAAAACGTGTTTTTATGCGTATCTTAAATTACTTTAACATTTTCCCTTTTTTCCTTTCCCCTTTTCCCCTCCTTAACAACATCAGCCCTGAGACTGATGTTAAAGTGTCAAAGGTTGTACTAGGGATAAGTTACTGCCTAATACTTGTGGGGAATGCATTACCCTGGTTGAATGGTTTAAAGTAGAAATAGCAACTCAGCTAGCATAACTGCCAATGGTGTTTAATCCTAACTTTTTGAATGATAACTCTGAAGAACACCCGAATCAGCTTGTTTCCGACAATTCTGACGAATACCCCAATCAGTTACTCAAATATCTACAGCACCAATCTCCAGAAGTTTTAGCCCGTGTCGCGCAGTCCGTCAGCCCGGAAATTAAACAAATAATTTCCCAAAACGTTCAAGGGCTTGTGGGAATGCTCCCAGCGGAAAACTTCCATGTGCAAATCACAACAGACCGGGAGAATTTAGCTGGTCTTTTAGCATCAGCAATGATGACGGGGTATTTCTTGCGCCAGATGGAACAGCGGATGCAGTTGGAAAATTTGAGTAACAATCAATAGTGAGTGGATAGTGGCAATTTTGTTGAGGGTAAAAGGGACTCATGGGAAAGGGAAAAGCCCAACGAACGCCCCATACCCATTACCCACTAACAGACTATTTCTCAGGATAAGCCCCAGAGACGACTTTGAGGGTTTGAATTTTCCCGTTGCGATTGACTTCCATCTGTAGGATGTCTCCAACTGAACTGGACTCCACCACCTTCTGTACCTGAGCCGCTGTTTTGACTGGTTTCCGGTTAAGTTTTTGAATCAAGTCTCCAGGAAGCAGTCCTCCTTTTTGTGCGGGTGATTTTTCCAGAACTCCTTTAACCACAACACCGCTGTCCTGCTTAATGTTCAGATTACTTTCTTGATTAATCTGCTGTTTTTTGGTAGGAGAAAGGTCTACCATTTCAATCCCCAAAAAAGGATGTTCAGCACGCCCTTTGGTAAACAGTTCCGACGCGATGCGAGCAGCGGTTTCGATGGGAATGGCGAAACCCAGTCCTTGAGCATCAGCACGGATAGCAGTGTTAACGCCAATCACCTCGCCTTGGGCGTTTAGCAAAGGTCCGCCAGAGTTACCGGGGTTAATTGCTGCATCAGTTTGGATAAAACTGACTCGCTTATCGGGGATACCGACTTGAACACTAGTGCGATCGGTTGCACTAATGATGCCAATAGTGACAGTATTATCTAAAC
Organism: Plectonema radiosum NIES-515; assembly: GCF_025753815.1. Classification (GTDB taxonomy): domain Bacteria; phylum Cyanobacteriota; class Cyanobacteriia; order Cyanobacteriales; family Nostocaceae; genus Hassallia; species Hassallia radiosum_A. Next base: position 14,928 of record NZ_JAOWRF010000034.1, read on the forward strand.
CGAGAGGATTGCCGATGGCGATCGCCCACTGTCCCGGTATTAAATTTTGTGAATTACCCAGCTTGACAGTTGGCAACTTATCAGCATTAATTTTGACTACTGCCACATCTGTAACCGGATCGACTCCCGACACCTTACCCTCAAAAGTCCGACCATCTTTGAGAGTCACTAATACTGTATCTGTATCTGCTACCACATGAGCATTAGTTAGCAATTCACCATCTTGAGTCAAAATAAATCCAGACCCCGTACCGCGTTCAATTCTTTCTTGGGGAACTGGTTGTTCATCTTCACCAAAAAATCGCCGCAAAAGAGGATTTTTTAAAGCGTCAGAAATCGGATTGGCAACTTTGCGAGTTGCATTAATTCGCACCACCGCAGGTCCGGTTTTTTGTACAGCAGTGGCAATAAAATTTACATTATCTCCGCCAGTAGGAGCGATCGCTCCCCCAACAGGTAATGGTGCTACAGTTTGTGGAGGCAAAGCCACCGTCACAGCTTTTAAATCTTGAAACGGGCGATTTTGTGGCAAAATAAAGCGACCGCCTAACAATCCTGCACCACCGCCGATCGCCAATAAGGACAGATAAACGACTAGTTTTTTTACAGATAACTTCATAATTTTTACTTTCATAGACAGCAATGCAGATGCTAACTTATAAGTTTAGTCAAGCTAGGGGCTAGTTAACAGATGTTTGACAACCTAATTTGACAACAAAGACAATAAAATTTCGGATTTCGGATTTTGGATTAGCTATTGTTAGTTGTGAGTTGTGAGTGGTTGGGTTAGTGATATTTTCCCAATCCCCAATCCAAGCGTCCCTAATCCAAGCGTCCCTTTGTCTCTACATGACTTTTCCCTCTCGTCAACAGTTTCTCTGTTTCCTAGTCAGCGTCCTTGGGCTAGTGTCCACAATCCCATCAAAAAGTTCTAACGCTGCTCTTCCAGGTTGTCCCACTCCAGCCCTTGAACGTTTCCAACGCCATAAAGTTGCTTCTTCTGATACTTTAGAAAGCATAGCCCAGCGCTACAATCTCACGCCAACAACCATTACCCTTATGAATCCGGATTTGCGAAACCGCAGAGTAGCCGTAGGTAGTGAAATTTTAATTCCTCCCTACGATGGAATTGTCGTGGAAGTGCCTCGCGGACAAACTTGGCGAGAAGTCGCAGCAAAGTATAAAATCCGTGCTGACGCGCTATTTGAGATTAATGGTTGTGAAAAAGATCCGAGAGTCGTGTTTGTTCCTCAAGGGAATTCATCCCGGAGTCGTCCTGTTAATGATTCCACCACAGCAAGTACTCCGGTTAAACTCACCGGATACCCTTTGCCAGAAAATGCTCGCGTAGCCTTACCTTATGGTTGGCAGATTAATCCTTCGACAAGTGAAGTTTTCTTTCATAGTGGTGTAGATTTGTTAGCAGCAGTGGGAACATCTGTGCAAGCGATCGCACCCGGAACCGTAGTCTTTGCTGGCAACCAAGGCACTTACGGCAACTTAGTAATAATTAATCACGTCGGCAAAATCCAAAGCCGCTACGCCCATCTTCAAAATATCAAAGTTTCCGTCGGTCAGCAAGTAAAACAAAAAGACGAAATCGGAACCGTAGGTACAACCGGAAAACCTACATCCACCCAACCGCACCTTCATTTTGAAATACGTTCCAGTTCCGACTTAGGTTGGGTAGCCAAAGATCCAAAACAGTACATGCAGCCTTAACACGCAAAAATTTCCTCCGCGTTCCTCTGCGAATTCCTCCGCGCTACGAGTGCGTTAAAAAAAAGTTAATCACTTCCGTAGATTTAACTAGATGCATCCCCGCCGCTGCAAACCTTTCAAACGCCGCATCCGCCTGCTCAGTATAATCCACCACACCCTCCACAACAACAGGCGAAGTACAATCTTCCAGCAGATAGACTTTTCTCGCAAGCGTAGCATCTATCTGCTGAATTTCTGTTAACAAATCGTCAATAGTCCAAGCAACGCAGTGACTTTTAGCTTGTCCGGCAATGATGACAGCATCAAACTCTAAAAGTTGTTTAATTAAACGTGTATTCTTTTGAGCAATTGGATTTTTATCAACACCTTCTAAAACCTCTGGACGTAGCACAGAATAATTTTCTGTTAAAGGATTATCCCCTTTTATTTCAAATTGCGTTTGACTATTCCGAGCTATACAGTGAAAAAATATCGCTTCCTCAACAGATGAAACCAAAGCATGACCAATACCACCTAACATAGAATGATAAAACCAAACTGTTAGTGGATATTTGCCATTTTGAGTTAATTGTTTAACGTAATGGCAAGCATGTTTTTCTAAAAATTCATAATCGTATCCCAGACTGAAAGCAACTGCGGGGTTAACTTTCCAAATTCCTTTTTCAATGTCTGCCGGCGTGATGCTAGAAGCAGCGGGTGTGGGATGTTCACCTTTAGCATTCACCCAGAAAATAGGATGGAAAATTTGCATTGCTGTGTGAGTGTCCATCGTCGGTATGATTGTTGCGATCGCGCCCAAATTGCGATAGATAAATTCACACAATCGCCGATTATCATCAACCGCACCAGTACCGGATTTTCCCCCGACAAATAATTCAAAATCTGGGATACAAAAGGTATTTTGCACATCAATTAAAAGTAGACAAATGTGGGTTTTGTCTATTGATGCTGGTTTGATATTGTGTTCTTTTGCCCATGCTTGTGCTTCTGCTGCGCGTTGTTGATAAGGTACGCGCCAAACTTCGCTGACTTTTTCGGGGTGATAGTGCGGGGGAATGGGGAGTTGGGTTGTTATTTGGGTATTCATAATTAAATCTTGCACTTATTATTTAAGTATTCTAATTGCTGAAATTAAAACTAATGCTTTCTTTAGTAAACATCATCATGTGAACCTAAAGTCAACAACAATATTTCTTCTTCTCCTGAGTCAGAATTAGTAACAAAATTAAATAAAATACGATTACTATAATCAATCGAACATGACCATCTGCCCGATAAATCACCTTTTAGCTTGTGAGTGCGTAAATTGGGTAGAAATGGGTCTTCGGCTATTTGTTGTAATACTTGCTCAATTTGAGGGCGTAATTCCGGATTTTTCTTGACTAAACGCTTAAAAGCACGAACAAATGTCGAACTCCAAATTAAATTTCTCACTCGTCCAATTCCGCCATTAAATCTGCCACTGAACCACGTCGGACATTACCCTGAGCATATGCATTCTCTGCTTGTGCGATTTCTTTTAATAATTCATCCCGTCGCTGTTGTTTCAGGCGTTTGCTAATAATATCTACAAGAATAACTTGAGCTTGTGGATCGAGTGCTTCTACTGCCTCAATTGCTTTTTGAAATATCGATGTTTTTTCTAGCATGGGTAATTAGACAATATAGTGATAAGTTTACTTTAGCTGGTAGTGGAGGCGATACCTTACGACTAGCTGTTATGCATATCCTTATTTAATTTAATATTTCCTGCTTTGAGCATAATAATTAAATGCTCAATTATCTCGTACTCATCAAGTTCTATACGCTCTAATTCAGTAATTTTATTTAATAAACTACGTTCTACAAGAGTACGCAAGCGTTGTTGCATTTCAGGTGTAGGGATGAAAGCGGCAATTTCTTCAGGTGTGGGGTTACTAGCAATAAAATTGAGAATGTAGCGATAGATGTGGGCTGGTAATGGTGGTTGTTGGAGACTGAGGGCAAGTAATTCGGGAAGGCGATCGCCTACACTAGCCAGTTGTTGCGAAAGTTCTTCTGGTATTTAGAGAGTGATTTTTGGCACAATACCACCTTATAGGTGAGTTTTATTTCCATCATTCTAGCCAGGTTCAATTGATGGTGGAGGCGATCGCTTCCAATCCCATTTGCCTCTGTAATCCTGAATTCTTTATAATCTTCGCTAGCATATGTATCAGTGCAATATTTGTTACTGATGGTTAATCATACAGATTTACTCACAAACCTTTACAACGCCTTTAACCCCTTTGAACCCTTACCCGCAGGTGATCCGAAGTATGTAGATTGTCAGGAAGTGCGGGGAGATGCGGATATTTTGAATGAGTTGGGAAATCGGATGCGACTGGCAAATAATAACACTTGCCAATTGTATTCTGGACATCGGGGTGGGGGGAAATCTACAGAACTGCTGAGGTTAAAGCAATATTTAGAGAATCGGGAATTTTATGTAGTTTATTTTGCCGCAGATGAGGAGGACATAGACTCCGAAGATGCCCAGTATACAGATATTCTCCTCGCCTGTACCCGTCATTTGCTCAAAGATTTACAGAAAATCGCTAATCCTCATCCGGTACTGAACTGGCTGAAAGACTGCTGGGTAGAGTTGAAAGATTTGGCGCAGACTCCGATAGAGTTTGAGAGCATGGAAGTAGAAGCGCAACTTTCGCAGTTTGCCAAGCTGACAGCAAATTTAAGAGCAGTTCCCGAATTACGTCAACAAATTCGCAAAAAAATTAATCCCCGCACTGTCACTTTAATTAAGGTGTTGAATGAGTTTTTAGCGGATGCGAAAAAGCACTTACCCAACGGCTGCACTCAATTAGCAATAATTGTAGATAACTTAGACCGGATGGTATTAGTTAAAGATGGAGATAACACCAACCATGAAGAAGTTTTTTTAGACCGCAGCGAACAACTTAAAGCTTTGGATTGCCATTTAATTTACACTGTCCCGATTTCTATGTTGTATTCTAAACGTGCAACAGACATCAGGGATATTTACGGTCAATGTCTGATTTTACCGATGATTATGGTCAAGACTCATCAGGGAAAAATTTACAAAGAAGGACTCAAGAAAGTTAAAGAAGTAATTAGCAAGCGAGTCCGACAAATTGCACCGCAACTATCACTAGAAAAGGAAATCTTTGACAGCCCCCAAACCTTAGAAAGACTCTGTTTAATGAGTGGAGGTCATGTAAGAAATTTGCTATTATTAACACATGATGCGATTGGACGCAGTGAAGAGTTACCAATTTCTGAAAAAGCGGTGCGACGAGCAGTTACTCAAGCTAGAGATGATTATCGCCGCGCAGTGGAAAATCATCAATGGTGTCTGTTAGCAGAAGTCTCTGTTTCTAAGCGCATCATCAATGATAACCAGTATCGGAGCTTAATGTATAACCGCTGCCTTTTAGAGTACCGCTACATGGATGATGAGGGAGAGATGCAGCGCTGGTATGATATTCATCCGTTGATTCAAGGAATTCCAGAATTTAAAGAAGCTGTGGCGAAACTTTTATGAAATGTATATATCGGAATAATATCAATAATCGCCAAGGATTAAAATACGAAAGCTCATAGCGAAAGTCCTCTTAAGAGGACTAAAGATTGTGAGGTTAAAATTTTAGTCCATTTCAATGGACTTATGCTATTAGCCCGTAAATTGATTTAAGGGCGGGTATGAACGCTAATCGAGAATGCTGCAAGATGTTAGTTTAAACCGATATCTTGCACCATTCTCTACAACCGCCTCAGAATGAATTCTGAGGCTAATAGGTAAAGTCGTCTAAAGACGACTGAACAAGGGTTTGAGTCCATTTCAATGGACTTATGCTATCAGCCCGTAAATTGATTTACGGGCGGGTATGAACGCTAATTGAGAATGCTGCAAGATGTTGGTTTAAACCGACTTTAGCTATGAGCCAGTAAATTAATTTCCTGGCGAGATATGCTGCTAATTGAAAATAGCAAAACTTCGATGAACCAAAATTTAAGTGATTGGGATGAAGATTTACCCCCTGAGCCAAAAGAAGTTTATCAAGACTTAGTTCGCGCACTGAAGCGGAAAGCAGGATTTGGCTTGTTTTTTGTGCAATGTACACCTGCCGAATCAGACAGTTTAATTGCCAAACTTCCGCAGGATATTCCGCAGAAGAAGATTGAAGTTTTGCGCTTGGTCGAGCCGATTGATAATTTATATCAGCGAGTAGCTGAGTTTGTTAAAGGTAAGCAAGTTGATATTTTATTGATTAAAGGACTGGAATATTCTTTATATAAGTATGAAAAAAGAAATTTTGACGAAATAACAGAAGGACAATTTAGCAATTTAAGTAGTGTTCCGCCAATTTTAAATCACCTAAATCAACACCGAGAACGCTTTAGGGATGATTTTAAATTTGGCTTTGTTTTTCTATTGTGGTCATTTTCGATTAATTATTTAATTCACCGCGCTCCAGATTTTTTTGATTGGCGTTCTGGTGTATTTGAATTACCAACAACACCAGAAGTGGTAGATAATGAAACATCTCGCCTACTAGATGAAGCAGACTATGAGGAATATTTGAAACTAAGCCCGGAAGAAAAGATAGAGAAAATATTGGAAATTCAAGAACTTCTTATAGAAAAACATCCTACAGAAATTCGGAGGGCAAGTTTACTATTTAAACTGGGAAATTTATTAGTTGCTGCTAACGAATATGAAGGAGCAATAGTGTCCTATAACGAAGCTGTGAAAATAATACCTGATTATTACCAAGCTCGGTACAACAGGGGTATTGCATTGCAGAATTTAGAACGCTATGAGGAAGCGATCGCCTCTTTTGACGAAGCTGTGAAAATCAAACCTGATTTTTACTTAGCTTGGAACAACCGAGGTGCTGTACTATGCGATCACCTCCAACGATATGAAGACGCGATCGCAGCTTTTGATCAAGCTGTTTACATTCAACCAGAATTTCACGAAGCTTGGTACAACAAAGGTATTGCACTATATAAGTTAAGACGCTTCCAGCAAGCGATCGCAAGCTTAGACAAAGCGTTAAAAATTAAACCTGATGACCACAAAGCTTGGTATGCTCGTGGCAAGGCGCTATATGGATTAAACTTTTTAGAAGAGGCGATGGCTAGCTACAACAAAACCATTGAGTTAAAACCTGACTACGTTGAAGCCTCGCATCTCCCAGTCAACGCATTAGATAAATTGGCTATCGAAAATTTCTTGTTCAAAGTAGAAAGTCTATTGTCTGATGTAGTCAGCTACGAAGAGTACAACCTGCCCATCCCTTCATTAGCAGCAAAACTGGCACACTATTGGCGTTCTCAACTGTTTTTCGAGTGTCCAGAACAGAGTGAGATAAATAGGGAAAGTATCATTAACTGGCTTTTGGGAAAGGACTTAGGACGCTTTGAGAAGCTCAACTCTAAAGAACTCGATATAGCCAAGCGAGCGATGGAATATCGCTATCGTATTTTACGTCAACGCTACCTAGGAATGACGAGAGAACGCGCTTATCGCAATTTAATCACTCGGCTAGGGAGTTTAGTAACATTACGTAATAAAATCCAAACTTGGATTTCTTTGAGTCGCGATCGCCAACGCAGTGTGGTGGATGTATTGCAAGAAGTACTCCAAGAATTACTGCAAAGCGATAACTACATGCAGCAGCAAATGGCTTCCATCGCAGAGTTTACAACCGATGCCAGACTACAAAATTCTTTGCTGTTTGCCAGCATGGAAGAATATTGCTTGCGACCAGTACGCAATCAACCGTTACTAGTTTACCGTTTTGTAAATTATTTGCGACGCACCCAACGTGGTGGCTTAACCCAAGTGCCCGGTAGCGATTTAATTAAACTAGATTCCCAAGAAATTCTTACACAAAACGAAGAGATTGTCACAGAGAATATTGAAAATCGGGTTGAGTTGCTGGATAGTCAAGCGATCGCACAATATCAAGAAGCACAACAACTAGAAGAACAGCAAGTACTGAGGAAAGTGGTAAAACAGGAATTTGAAAATTATTTACAAGAAAATATTGGACAACAGGCTGTGGAATGGCTGCGACTGTATATGCAAGGCAAGTCCCAAGACGAAATCGCCAAAAAACTGAATAAGCCCATTAAGGAAGTTTACCGACTGCGAGAGAAAATTAGCTACTACGCTGTGCGAGTCTTTGCCGTCAAAGGCAAACCTGAACTAGTAGATAACTGGCTAGAAATTTCCCTAAATGAACACAACTTGGGATTAACACCGCAGCAATGGCAGCAATTACAGTCAAAATTGACTTCTATCGAGCGGCAGGTATTGTCTCTTAGAAAAGCAGGCAAATCCATCGAAGAAATCGCTCTTTCGTTAAAACTCAAAACTCATCAGGTAATGGGCGAATGGAGTAAAATCTATCTTGCAGCCCAAACTTTAAGAAGCCAAGAGTGAGTGTTAAATAATTTCCTAATTTTAATAAGATAAACAAAGTTACATGAGATGTTATAAACAATGAATATCGCTTTTTAGCTATTGGATATTCTCAAGCTCAAAGGCTTTTATTTGTTGTCTACACAGAACGCGGCGATAATTAATGTAGAAGAAACCGAAAGCACTCGCAGCCATGACGCTTTTTTGAATGGCTACGTACCAGAAGACGAAAGACTTTATGACAATTGAAAATTACAACCGATTATCCTGATAAAAATTATGTCACAACTTAAAATTGACTATCCAGAAACTTTACCAGATGCCTTACAGCAAACGCGAGAACAGTTTGAACAAGAAGCAAAAATGGCAATGGCAGTTAAACTATTTGAAATGAAACGCATTTCTTCTGGTTTAGCTGCACAATTAGCAGGTATAGATAGGGTAACTTTTTTAATTAATTTACACCATTATGCTGTAGCTATGATTGATTTAACCGAAGAAGAACTGATATCTGATTTAGAGAATGCTTGAAACTAATATAATTGTTATCAACACAGCACCACTTATTTCTATAATAGCGGCAATAGGAGATTTAAGAATTCTTCAATCTTTGTATACTCAGGTTTTGGTTCCTTTTGAAGTTTGTCAATAAATACTTGCTGGAGGTGCAAGCGGATTTGCAGTAAGTGAATTTGAGGATGCCGATTGGCTACAAAAATCGCAAATACCCTTAACTAATATTTATCCATTCTTACTTAATTCTTTAGATTTAGGAGAAGCTTCTGTTATCCAACTTGCGCTCAACGAAAATATACAGACTGTTTGCATTGATGAAGCATCTGGTAGACGAGTTGCCAGGTTAAGCGGTCTTTCTGTTACAGGTACTATCGGTATTTTGTTGCGCGCACACCGAGAAGGATACCCTATTGATATTAAACAAGCAATTGACAGAATGATTGCTCGTGGAATTAGGCTAAGTGAAACTATTATCAATTTTGCACTTCAACAAACTGGTGAAATAGATCCTTAAATTTTATTTTGAGGTGGTGTGTGTTATTACCATTGCTGGATGGATGCAGACAAGCACCAGCAAAATAGCCTCAAATAGGCGTTGCTGAATATTAATATGAAATTTCTAATTATTGCTAGAGACGTTCCGGCGGAACTAATTATTGCTAGAGACGTTCCGCCGGAACGTCTCTACAAAGGCGGGTTTTAATGTTAGAATCATACGTCAAAATTTAAAATTCATATTTCAAATCAGCAACGCCCTCAAATAAATACCCACTGTGAACTAATTCCTAACGCATCCCTCAAAGGAGAGAGATAGGAGCCTAAACCCTGTTGTAAAATAGACATAGAAGGATTCGGGGGACCATATTACTGGTCATAAACGCCTATAGAGACTATCTTTGGTAATCTCCAAGGACTAAAATCCAGCCAGCTGAAACAATTAGCTAGGCTGTATCACCAGCGCATACCAGGCGATCGCCTAACTACGCCTGAATTTTCCCAGCGACTGGCTGCAATTAGTACAGAAATCAATCAACCCCTGTGTGCCTACCTCAATCGTCGCGGACAAGTCATCCGCGTGGGGGTAGGTTCACCGCGTCAAACGCAAATTCCACTGCTGGAATTGCCCCGTTATGGTGCAGAACGACTCAGCGGTATTCGTTGTATCTCCACTCATCTGAAGTCAGAACCGCCCAATGAAGCGTCGCTGACATCGATGGCACTGCAACGCCTAGATGCCCTAGTTGTGCTAAATATAACCGGAACTGGATTTACAAAGCGGGGTGGTGGCGCTACTGGGTACGTCAAAGAAGCTTATTTAGCGCACCTGACGGCTCAAGAATCCCGCGTAGCGATCGCAAGTCCGGCAACGCTTACAGCATCGAGCAATATCCCATCTCCAAGTTGGAATATATCACCGCCTCTCAGCTTAGACGTGCTGACAGACCAGGATTTTCTGGACTTGGTGGAAGCACTAGAAACAGACTTTCGGCGGGAATTTGTTGCTGCTGTAGTAGATGCCGATCGCGATAGCGTTTTGATTGTCGGTGTATTTACTGTTAATACCACACCCCAACAATTCCAAGATACATTAGTGGAATTGGCGCGATTGGTCGATACCGCTGGGGGAGACGTATTGCAGACAGTCCAACAAAAGCGATCGCGCATTCATCCGCAAACAGTAGTCGGCGAAGGTAAAGTGCAAGAAATTGCCCTCACCGCTCAAACCATCGGCGCAAATCTTGTCGTTTTTGACCGCGACCTCTCACCCGCCCAAGTCCGTAACTTAGAATTACAAATTGGTGTCCGGGTAGTTGACCGCACCGAAGTTATTTTAGATATCTTTGCCCAACGCGCTCAGTCTCGTGCAGGTAAATTGCAAGTAGAACTAGCGCAGTTAGAATATATGCTGCCGCGACTTACAGGTAGAGGTCAGGCAATGTCTCGGTTGGGTGGTGGTATTGGTACTCGCGGTCCTGGTGAAACCAAACTAGAAACCGAACGCCGTGGTATTGGAAGGCGCATTTCTCGACTACAACAAGAAGTCAACCAACTGCAAGCACATCGTTCCCGACTGCGGCAAAAGCGACAACATCTTGAAGTTCCTTCAGTGGCTTTGGTTGGTTATACCAACGCTGGCAAGTCTACCTTGCTCAATGCCCTAACCAATGCGGAAATTTACACGGCTGACCAGCTGTTTGCCACACTTGACCCGACTACACGTCGGTTAGTGATTCCCCATGCTGATACAGGTGAAACTCAGGAAATTCTGCTGACAGATACAGTCGGATTTATCCAGGAATTGCCTGCATCATTAATGGATGCCTTTCGTGCCACTTTAGAGGAAGTTACAGAAGCTGATGCGTTACTGCATTTAGTAGATTTGTCACATCCAGCTTGGTTGAGTCATATTCGCGCCGTCAGAGACATTTTAGCAGCAATGCCAGTGACTCCAGGACCGGCGATCGTTGCTTTTAACAAGATAGACCAAGTGGATAGTGAAATTTTAGCTTTAGCTCAGGAAGAGTTTCCCCTAGCGGTGTTTATTTCCGCAAGCGATCGCCTAGGATTAGAAACTCTCCGTCAGCGTCTTGCTCTACTAATTGAATACGCCACTTCTTCTCGGTAAATACTGAAACAGGACTTATTAACTTTAAATTAAAAAATTCCGTAGTCAATAAAACTACGGAATTTTGCTATTTATAACGAAAAACATTTTTACTCTACTAAACTTGAGAACTTTATGTGGAAATTAGTCATGACAAACTTCCACTCTTCATGCTAGAACCAATGATTACTGGGTAGATTAAGTAACTGGGCGAAACTAAACATAAAATACTGTTTTAATTCGTAGTGAGCGGTTTACCGCTCATAACATTTAAGCGGCTCTATCCCTTACTACCTGACAGAGCGTTTTTTTATGCTCATCTACTTAATAAACATTTTGACATTGAGGCTTGATATTAGCCTTTCAGCCTTACTGTTAACAACAGTCCCAGCTATCAACATTTAAAAGCAGGCATTTTTTATGCAATCAGCTTTGCAGCAGCTTGAATCCCAAAATGTCAAAGTTAAACTTCTTTTATCTGGAGGACACGAGTACACCGTTTATTTAAAATCAGATGCACCTGTACTGCATAATCTTTTAACAACTGTTGTAGCTCGTGCCTACAAGCAAGAATCTGCTTGTCATGGTTTATTTCAAATTCCCATGAGCGAAGGTAGTTCTCTGTTGTGTTTCCCTAGCGAACACCTAGTTGGTGTAGTGACAGAACCCCCTATTTTGGTACAGCAAATAGAGGAACTGAAACCGGAAAATGCGGATATTTTACCTTCTTATTGTGTCCAAATAGATAACTTTTTTCAACCGAAAGAATATAAGCGATTACTTGAATACGTTTTCAAAAAAGAGTCAGCATTCGTACCTACTAGTACTTCAACCAACGACGAAAATTATCGCCACTCAATGGTTCTCTATTCATTTCCCGAATTTTCTGAACTAATTTTCAATAAAATTCAAGCGATAATTCCTGATATCATAAGCAAATTAGAATTACCACCATTTTCTATATCTCAAATCGAAAGTCAAATGACTTCACATAATGATGGTAATTATTACAAAATTCACAATGATAATGGTAGTCAAGATACTGCTACAAGAGAACTCACCTACGTTTACTACTTTTATCAACAACCGAAGCCTTTCTCTGGTGGTGAATTGTTGATATACGACAGCAAAATTTCAAATAATTTGTATGTCAATGCAGAGACTTTCAAAACAGTAGAGCCTCGCAATAACAGCATTGTATTTTTTCTCAGCCGCTATATGCATGAAGTATTGCCTGTGAGTTGCCCATCCAAAGCTTTTGCAGATAGTCGCTTTACGATTAATGGCTGGGTTCGGCGATAAACCAATTCAGTAAAAACACTCTATATTACTATTCGGAATCTTTAACTTTAGGGAAGGCACTTGCCTTCCCTTATTTTTTTCATGCTTATCACAATAACTTGGCTAACTTTTGTCATTGATAGTCAACAGACTTTCCAACTTAATTAACAAAACTATTTGTCTAGATTTATATAAAGTTAATCTTTCAGTACAAATTAGAATAATTACTGAATTTATGTATTTTAAATAAATCTGTATAAACACTTATTTATTTAGCTGAAATCATAAAGTTTTTTTAATTTATTGTGAGATTAAATATTGAATGAAGCCGTTAAAAACTCATAGACAATCAACATTTTTGTGTGTCAATTTGTATTCATAAGCCGATTGTTGCAATCGTGACTTTAATAAATTTCTGTAGCCATAGATTGATTTCAGAGGAATTTTTTCAAGATGTCTCAAGCATATTCAAAAAAAGTAGTCGCTTATATAACGTTTGGTCTGCTGTCATTCTCCCTGGCTATGGGGTCACAAATGCAACAGGCAAGTGCAAAAACTAATAACGGCAACGGCAATGGCAACAATTCAACCCCAGCACCAGCACCAGCACCCGCACCCGCACCAGCACCCGCACCAGCACCAGCACCAGCACCCGCACCAGCACCCGCACCAGCACCAGCAACTAAAGCTACTAAAACTTTTTCAGCCACAGGAATCAATACTTATGACAAATCTAATGACCCTTTAGCAGCATCAGTCCTCTTTGATTACCTGAGCAATGGTCTATTGTCAGTAACCCTATCTAACACATCTTCAGTAGGCATCTCAAACCCTTCTGATGTTCTGACATCAGTCTTCTGGGACTATGCTGGTTCTCCGCTAAATAACTTATCGCTAGTTTCAGCTAAAGCCCCAACTGTAGTCAGCGGCTCCTCTATTGTCGGAACTAATGTCAATCTTCTTTCTCTAAATGAATGGAAATTGCCAAATACTAGCAATTCTGGAGGACTCCCTGGCATATCCCAACAGTATGGTTTGGGTACTGCTGGCTTAGGTATTTTCCAAGGCGGTGGTGGACAACAATTCAACTACGGCATTATCAACGGTTACTCTGCTGATGCAAATCCAGCTGTGAAGGGGGGGACTTTTGTTCAAGGTTCTGCCACGTTCCTTTTATCAGGGCTGACCTCTGACTTTGATGTAACCAAGATTGGCAACATCCGCTTCCAGTACGGTACATCACTAGCGGAAGCTAATATAACGCCAGCTCCCGCTCCAGCACCAGCACCAGCTCCTGCTCCAGCTCCCGCGCCGGCACCAGCTCCAGCTCCCGCGCCGGCACCAGCTCCAGCACCAGCACCAGCTCCAGCTCCCGCGCCGGCACCAGCTCCAGCACCAGCTCCCGCGCCGGCACCAGCTCCCGCGCCGGCACCAGCTCCCGCTCCCGCTCCCGCTCCCGCGCCTGCACCAGCTCCCGCTCCCGCTCCCGCGCCTGCACCAGCTCCCGCTCCCGCTCCCGCGCCAGCTCCAGCTCCCGCTCCCGCGCCTGCACCAGCACCAGCACCCGCGCCAGCACCAGCACCAGCTCCAGCACCAGCACCAGCACCAGCACCAGCTCCAGCACCAGCACCAGCACCAGCACCAGCACCCGCGCCAGCTCCAGCTCCAGCTCCAGCTCCAGCTCCAGGTGGAAATACTTATTATCAGCCCAAACCTCAACCGAAAAAAATACCGGAGCCTAGCACAACTGCCGCTTTAGGTTTGTTCGCTGTGGGTGCGTTGAAAGCACTTAAGAAAAAGACTCTAAAGCAAGATTAAATTCAGCTATTGTTTCAACCGAACATAAGCAAACCTAGTAGTTTTTTCAGCATGTATAACATGTTGCTTTCATAAACTTAACAAGACGGAGGTTTGGTTCTAAAGCAAGTCGCAAGCAATTGAGAAATTGGGTTGGAAGTGTATTTATAGTTCCAATCCGATTTTTTTATGGTTTGGTAGAAATATTATGCGAGGGCAGTGTATGCCTGATTCACAACACCGTTCCTCACGGTTAATACTGGATTTTTTTGGAGAAACAGAAATTAACCACGTATTATTGCTGAGGTAATTAATATTTTAAATGGAATATTATCGGTTTTGTTATCTGTCTACACAAACAAATAGTTAAAAATCCACAGTCAACAGTCACGCATTCAAAAGTTCAAAGTCAATAGACTATTCACCACTGACTGATGTTTATTTATGCTGATCTGACTTGAAAATGATGTAAAGGGGAAGGTAAGAAGAGATTTTCATTAAAAATGTACGCAATTTGTTCATGGCTATTTAGCAGCTTTAAAGGATTACCCCAAAACGGGATAGAGCAGCTACAACAGCCAATGACAAAGTTCTAAAATTAAGAAGCATCAAACTAAGTTGAGGGCGTTATGGCTGCTAAAGTAGAAATTTACACTTGGAGAACTTGTCCGTTTTGCATCCGTGCCAAAAGTTTACTGACGAAAAAAGGCGTTGAATTTGTTGAATACAGCGTTGATGGAGACGAGGCAGGACGCGATAAAATGGCTGAAAGGGCAAATGGACGACGCTCTGTGCCGCAAATTTTCATTAACGATCGCCATGTAGGTGGTTGTGATGATCTACACGCAATAGAAGCCCAAAGCAAGCTCGATGAGTTACTAGCTGCGACTAATAATGTCTAGGTTCCTCATATGAGTGCGATGTCTTGCGACAAAATGCTGTGTACATCGGTCAAATCGTCAGGAGATAATCTAAATTGATAACAGCGGAATTTCCTGGCGATTGAGGCATTAAGCGTGAAACTGGCTTTTATAATAGATCCCATCCAGACTCTTGACCCGTGTCATGATACCAGCGTTGCTCTGATGGAAGCAGCACAAATCTTAGGACATGAAATTTGGATAACTCAAGCAAATTTGCTGAGTGTGGTAGACAGCATTGCTTGGGCATTGTTAGAACGGGTGGAACTCGTACCAGTGCAGTTGGTGGAAGGACGCTATTTAGCGGCGAATCCTTGGTACAAATTAACTGAGCGTACCCTGACTAACCTGGAAACAATGGATGCCGTATTTATGCGGACAGATCCACCAGTTAATGTTCCCTATCTTTATGCTACCTACATTCTGGACTACATCGACCAAAACAAAACCCTGGTGATTAATAGTCCCAGTGGTATTAGAGCGGCAAACGAAAAAATGTATGCCCTCCAGTTTACCAAAGCAATTCCAGAAACTATTGTCAGCGCCGATAAGCAATTTATTCGGGAATTTGTCGAAGCAAAAGGTGCAGCAGTTCTCAAACCACTGGGTAACAAAGCTGGAGAAGGGATTTTATTTTTGCAAGCAGGCGATCGCAATTTTAACTCGATAGTTGAACTCAGTACCCTCCTCGGTCGAGTTCCAGTTATGGTGCAAACCTATCTACCCCAAGCAAAAGAGGGAGACAAACGAATTATCCTGCTTGATGGGGAACCGATTGGTGCCCTCAATCGCCTTTCTAGTGGAAGTGACTTTCGTAATAACATGGCAACTGGTGGTACAGTCGCTCAAACCGAAATTACCCTTAGAGAACATGAAATTTGCACCCAATTAGCCGAAACCCTACGTAAAGACGGCTTAATTTTTGTGGGTATTGATGTGATCGGTGGCTACCTGACTGAAGTCAACGTCACCAGTCCCACCGGAATTCGCGAAATTGATCGCTTCGACAACACCCACCTTGGTCAACAGGTAATTCAATGGGTTGAGCAAGCTCTACAAGGCAAAAGTTAAAAGGAAAAAGCCAAAAAAGAAAGCGTTTTTTAATTTATTTTTTTCCTTACTCTGTTTTCTCTGCGCGCTCCGTAGTGCAGTAGTAGAAGTGCAACCCTGACCCTCGGAACGCGATCGCGCTTTTCGTCTGGTAGAGAAGCGTCTCCCCCATGAAACTGTCGCTACAGCATAGTACAAGAGATCGCTCAAAAGTGAATGTAGCGATGGCTTTGCGAAAGCATAAGCGCTAACACACCTACTTAGTAAGCGCAAAAATTTCCCTTTTTGGGACAACTAATTATGGGACTACACGAGGCAATCACTTTAATCAAAACACCAGACAAGCATAAGCGCTAATGCTGTCAGCTTAAGGCTTGGGTCGCCGTCGTTGCAGAAACTCAGGAATATCCAATCCAGGTTTTTCTTTGGGATCTACAACTGGTGTTGGCTCTTTTACTGGTGGCTGAGGTGCTTGTCGTCTTGGTGGTGGAGTTACTACCCGTGCATTAGCTACGTTTTGCGGTGGTGTGCCTTGCATTTCACCTGTAAATCCCGTGGCAATTACGGTAAGTCTCACTTCACCTTGCAGTCTGTCATCAATCACCGCACCAAAAATAATATTGGCGTTGGGATCAACTACTTCGTAGATTGTTTCTGCGGCAGCATTCACTTCATGTAAGGTGAGGTCGCTACCACCAGTAATGTTAAAAACAACTCCTCTAGCTCCTTCAATAGAACATTCTAGTAAGGGGGAAGAAATAGCGGCGATCGCTGCTTCTCTGGCTCTTGACTTCCCGGAACTAACACCGATCCCCATCAGCGCAGAGCCTGCATCTGCCATCACCGCTCGCACATCGGCAAAGTCAACGTTGATCAAACCGGGGATCAAGATGATATCAGAGATACCTTGTACCCCTTGACGCAGCACATCATCTGCATAGCGAAAAGCCTCTTGCATCGGCGTTTGCTCTGGAATTACTTCTAGCAGCTTGTTATTCGGGATGATAATCAGCGTATCTACCCTACCTTTGAGAGCTTCAATACCTTGCTCGGCTTGGCTGGTGCGTCGGCGTCCTTCAAACAAAAATGGACGTGTTACCACACCAACTGTGAGAGCGCCCATTTCTTTGGCGATTTCGGCGACAATTGGCGCTGCACCCGTACCTGTACCACCACCCATACCCGCAGTGATAAACACTAAATCGGCACCTTCTAAAGCTGTAGCTATTTCGTCCCGCGATTCTTCAGCAGCTTTTTGACCAATGGCTGGATTGCCACCGGCGCCTAAACCGCGCGTCAGCTTTTGTCCTATTTGTAAGCGTTTGGAAGCCTGTGCTTGTGTTAAGGCTTGGGCATCGGTGTTTGTTGTCCAAAACTCTATCCCACTCACATCTGAGGCGATCATGCGGTTGACGGCATTTCCACCACCCCCACCCACACCAATTACTTTGATGTTGGCGACTCGACCGGGAACAATATCGCCAATTCGGGGATCTTCAGTAGGGATTCTTTTACTATCGTTATGTTGTCCGAAATTTAGTCCGGAATGATTAAAGGGATTGGTGGAGTTAACTGCTAGTGACATTCCTGGCTGTCCGGGTGACTGGGAGTTTTTATAACTAAGTTTTTGGTTATTATCAAGTGTCATTGGATTGAAAAGGGTAGATAAACGAATTTTTCAGGTGTTATTCACACAACTGAGTCAACTATATTTGACGATGCCATAATCTATGGCTATGTTCTTTCTTGTTCTCACTGATTGCAACCCTAACAGGATTAGAAAAGCGAAATTTTAGTCTTGGATCTACTATTAACGCACGCGATCGCCCCCATGTTGTCGATAAGTTGCCTCTAGACAACTGATCCCCTATTTCTATAGAACAGGGCAACGTTCCTGAAAGGAAGACTGGGTAACAGGGTGCCCTACGCGATCGCACACCCAATTCTAGAGAAGTATACCTATATTTACCTAAATTTGACCTGTATAACTTCCACTCCTTCTAAATATCTTTACTCCGATTTTTCTCCACATTTATTTTGTATCCCCAATTACCTCTTTTTTTTTCTCCTAATAAGTTATATTGGTGATTAAATTTACCATTATCACTCTTAGGAGTTATACCTGCGACCACTTGATATTTGCTGTAGAATATAAGATGGCACGAGTAATACAACCACCGATACCACCAATTCTTCCTCCTTGCCCCGCATAACTAAAAACCCCACCAACTCTTGTGTTTGACGCACTCCGTTGAGTAAAAGATTTAAAAGGCGGTACTCGCTGTTTTCCACCCCAGACAAGATCATCAGAATGTTTAACATGTTGCACCAGACACCTTCCAAGGCAGGAGGAAAAATACGCACTCACACATCTTCTCTCTTGACGCTGATGTTAGGGTAACAACAAGCGGGGTTTTACTCCCAAAAGAAAAGTTTTATAATTGTTTCTCCTATTGTAAGAGCGAAGTTAACGCCGATTTTTGTGTATGTTATGGGAAAACCAAAAATAATAAATATTTATTTATTTATTGGCATAAAACTTATTTATCGACTCTGAGCAATTGTTAGTTCTCACCCGTCCAATCTTTTTAACGAGTTTGAGAGTTGGACTTGACGATTTTTTGGTTCATTTGTACTAAAGGGGATTCCGGATTTTTCAGGTCGATATATTCTATCTGATTGGGATTAAGTTGTGTAGGTAAATGGCTCATTTGGGCGAGTACTTTGATTTGTTCGCTAATTTGGGGACTCACAGCACCGAGATGCACATATCCTAGTTCTGTTTTCAGAATTATATTTGTTGGATCTTGGCAATCAATTTCCATGACTTTAACGGAACTTTGGCTTACAGATTGATAAAGCTGATTCCAGTAAGGACGGTATTGTTCAAAGGAACCAATAACTATGAGACTGGGCAACTTGACGGTAGGGTTAAGTGATATGTATTTTTCTTGATTCATCCAAATTCCATTTGCATCTAGCAACCCCGTTGATGAAGCAATGTTTGCGTCAAGAGTGAGAGTTGCTTGGTGATGCCTTTGCGCGATCGCCACAGGTACTCGCTCCTGAATATCAATAATTAATCCAGGTGGAAACAGACGACGCTTAACGCTTGCTTTGGCAATAGTTGGTTGTTTTGTCAAAGAGTCAGCGATCGCCGAGGGTTCAATCCTCCATAAAGACTGTGGATAGGATAATACCAGCAGTGAAGAGATCGCTTCAGGAGAAAGTGAGCGTGAACCTGAAGCGATCTGAATTTGTTTGGGAGTAGAAAGCACCCACATCGGTTGACTTGCCACCCATAGTAAACTACCTAACAGACTAGTAACGCCAAGGGTTCGCCAAATAGCCTGAATAATTTTCATTTGCCGTTGCCGACGTAATTTATGACGCCTCACTTGCAAATCCGTGCGGGAAACTGATACCAAGCCAGCCATTCAAACTCCTTTCACACATGGAACTATAAGAACGTTGATACGCTTGTACGGTCAATTAATTTAAGTAAACGCACTTAAGCTTTGTTATAAGCCCTGATCTTCCAGACTTTTTTCAGTATGCATGTAAAACTTTACAATAACCACACAACGATAAAGATTATGGTGCTTGTAATTTGAACTGAAGTGAAAGGAAGGCTGTTTTGAATTAGGACCCAATGTAGCTCTATAAAGTGCGATCGCTCTAGTGCGTTCCCCATTTGTGAAAGGAAGGCTGCGGGTTGTCTAGGGGCAACCCCTCGGCAAGATACGGGCGATCGCAGCCCTCATCGAGCGATCCATAAAAATAAATGCTTTTCTTTGTGTGTCAAAGAGTGCTAGTGGAGTACTGAAGATTTAGTATTTATTTCTTCTCCCTTGGCAAAGTGCCTCTCTATGAGGGAGAAGGAAAGACGCGTTGCGCGTTGGCAAGATGCTTACCTGCGCTCAAAGATCACAACATAGGTATTTACCATAATTTCAATTTACTTTTCACAAATGAATAATAGCGGTTCTGGCAGGAACTTGTTAGACAAGGACACTTGCGAGTTGGGTTTTTTCAGGAATAAGTATCAATTTACACTATTATTAGTTGGATGTATGTATTAAAATTGCCTGAAAAATGACAGTAAATCTATTCGAGGGAGCCATCAAAATAAAGCGTTTTTTCTGTGTGTTTACGCGACATTTTACACGAGGGATGCCACTCAGCAGAAGAATCCGCTTCAGTGTCGATGTGTCGTTGCCACAATACCTATAAGCAAAAAAAAGAGAACAAGCAAACAACAGCATTTATTTATTGGCATTGTCCTCATTTTGAATTTGGATACCAAGCAAAAAATCAACCAAAAAAAGATTGCCTAACTTGTATGAAGAAGTGATATTTCGTACATAAATTTCTAGAAAATTTTTCCGAAAAAATATTGCAAATTTTTATTTAGACATGTAATATCTAATATATACTTAAGTATATTTAACAGTAGGACAAAATAATTGTATTGCCATGATGTAAATTATTCGCATCTTGCTAAAATTCATACCTGTCCCACTTAATCGGCATTTATTTATATAAGACGAACGAAGATTATACCGAGAAGTAGGTTTATGTGCCAGATTAACCGAGTTACAGAAGATTTGTGAAACTTCAAATTGTTAAAACGGCAACAGTATCTGTAAAAATAACAGATAAAATTAATGTATCAGGGACAACAAATAAATCTCTGCTTGAGTATAATAGTTGCTGTTGAAGTGCGTCTGTCGCATCCAGAACTGTTCTTCTTGAGACCTAACTTGTGAGTTAATCATCAACCACAATTTGAGTTAGAGATTATTTGTATATAAACGTACAAGCTAATTGCATCTACATGAAAACCACACTAAATTTGTCAACTTTTTATAAAGCCTGTAACCCCAGCTACACCTTAAATATGAGTAATGCGCTGGATCGGCAGTATTATATAGATTTTTCGGATGTACGTGGTTGCAAGATTGTTGAAGAGTTGCAACGGACAATCGTGCGTATTTCTCCGGATGAGCCGACCTGCCAGTTATTTACGGGTCATATTGGCTGCGGTAAATCAACAGAATTGCAGCGTCTCAAAGCCGAGTTGGAGTTAGCGGGATTTCATGTCGTTTATTTTGAGTCAAGTCAAGATCTGGACATGGCGGATATAGATATTAGCGACATTTTGCTAAGTGTAGCCCGTCAAGTCAGTGTGAGTTTAGAAGCGATCGGCATCAAACTGCAACCAGGTTACTTTGCCAACTTGTTTAAAGATATTGGGGATTTTTTGCAAACACCCATACAGTTATCAGCAGAGGCAGAGTTTTCTTTAGGTATTGCGAAAATCAGCGCCAAAGCGAAAGATAGCCCTCAGATGCGTACTCAACTGAGGCAATATCTGGAACCGCGTACCAATAGTATTTTGCAAGCAATTAACGAAGAAGTCTTAGACAAAGGCATAGAACAGCTAAAACTGAGAGGTCAAAAAGGACTGGTTGTGATTGTTGATAACTTGGATCGAGTAGATATGCGTACATTAGCATCCGGGCGATCGCAACCAGAGTATCTCTTTATCGACCGAGGGGAACAACTGCGTCGGCTCAAATGCCATCTAGTTTACACAATTCCCCTACCATTACTTTTCTCCAACGAGTACGAAACATTAAAAAACCGCCTGGGGGGAGGTATTGCTCCCAAAGTCTTGCCAATGGTGTTGGTGCGGCAAAGAGATGGTATTGACTACGAACCAGGTATGTCACTACTGAGCCAACTAGTATTAGCCAGAGCCTTTCCTCAAGTTCCTTGGAATACCAGACCCTCGTTAATAGCCGAATTATTCGACGATCCAGAAACACTAGATCGTCTATGCCGAGTGAGTGGTGGTCACATCCGTAACTTACTAGGACTGCTTTATAGTTGCCTGCAACGGCAAGACCCACCTTTTACTAGAAACTGTTTAGAAGCGGTGATTAAAGATTACCGCGACGATTTGCTGTTAGCGATTAACGAAGAAGAATGGGAATTGTTATTTGAAGTAGTACACCAGCAAAGCGTTCAAGGTGAGTCTGATTACCAAAGATTACTGCGAAGTATGTTGATATTTGAATATCGCGATCGGATCGGACGCTGGTTTGGCATCAGTCCTGCCTTGGCAGAAACAGAAAAAGTTGTGACTTGGCAGCAGCAAAATAAGACAAAAGTATAAGCGCTTCTAAGCCATGCATCTCTAGTCTTAGCTGTATATACAAGAACTGATAAATTCAAACATACTGTAGCGCGTATGTTTGAATCTTTGATGTGGCATTTTTTCTCTTTATTTAATAGCCCAGTTTTTAGTTATGACATGGCAATTAACACAGGCAAGCAAACAAAGCGAGAATCAGCATTCTCTACAAAGGTTGATTCGGGCGATCGCACTCTCAACAAATCAATTTGCCCTGATTTTAGTTAGGTGCAATTATGAGCAATTACGCACTTCAATGCTGGAGCATCTGCGCTTTCTCACCAAAGATATCAATTTACGAGAAATTTTTATTCAGCCTTCAACTACTGCCTTACACACCACAATAATATCAGAACTATTTCTAGATAATCCTACCGTTGCCACAGATTCATTGCCCTCAGCTGTGATGATTTCTGGTCTAGAATCAGTAATTGACCTCGAAGACCTACTCACTAACATCAACCAAGCACGAGATATCTACGCTGCGAGTCTTCCTTTTCCATTAGTTTTATGGCTACAAGATGAAGTAGCAACATCGCTTTCTCGGTTAGCACCCGATTTTAAAAGTTGGGCAGCAACCACCATTAAATTTGAAATGGCTGCATACGATTTAATTACTTTAGTGCAGCAAGAAACAGAATTTATCTTTGCCAAAGTTTTAGAAGCTGGTGCCGAAAAGTTTTTATCTAATGCTGATCTTGATTTAGCTCTTCATACTCAACATCGTCGTGAAATTGAGTCAGCCCGTAATGATTTGCAACGCTTATATAACATAACTTTAGAAGCAGAATTAGAAGCGAGTTTAGAATTCGTGCTGGGTCGCGACGAATACACCGACGACCAAATAGGTGATGCTTTAATTCATTATCAAAAAAGTTTAGCATTTTGGAAGGAGGCAGGGGGAGTGGGG
>NZ_JAOWRF010000080.1 GCF_025753815.1 Plectonema radiosum NIES-515
CCTACTCCCCCTATTGGCAAGTAGCTAACGCAGCAGCGAGTTCTTTCGCAGTTTGGTAGCGATCGCGTGGCAGTGGTTCTGTAACGCGGTCAACAACCTCTTTTAATTTCGGAGTAAAAGTGGGAACGCTTGCCAAATCAAATCGGAAATTTCGACCCCGCTGACGGTAAAACTTAAAAGGATTTTCACCTGTCAGTAAAAAAATTAATGTAGGTCCGATTGCATACAAATCGGATTGTGTCAAGGGCTGTCCTCGCTCTTGTTCGGGAGCGCAATAACCTTCTGCTCCAATGCGAGTACCCGGTGCAGTGCCAATTTCTTTCACAGCACCAAAATCCAGCACCACTATTTGATTATTAGAACTTCGCACCATCAGGTTAGCGGGTTTAATATCGCGGTGAATTAGTGGTGGATCTTGTTTGTGGAGATAATCTAATATGTCACAGGTTTGGATCATCCAGGCGATCGCACGAGAAGGCGTCACAGGTCCTGTGGTGTAAACTAATTTTTCTAAATCCTGACCGTGGACTAATTCCATTGCCAGATATTTTTTGCCACTATCGACAAAAAAGTCGTAATACTTGGGAATTCCTGGATGACTCAGGGATTTGAGAGTATACGCCTCCCGTTCAAATAATTCTTGAGCCTTGGCTATTTTTGCCATATCAGCATTCATTTGCTTCAACACCAGCAATTGCGGGTATCCAGCAATCCAACCCGCTGCATCCCAAGCGAGATAGGTAGTTCCCATACCTCCCTGTCCCAGTGTCCGCAACACCTGATAGTAGCGAATTATCTTTTGCACTGTCAGCGGTTGACCGCAGTGGATGCAAAATACATTTTTAGGAGAATTACCTTCGTGGGTGCAAGTTGAGCGTGAAGTTGCAGGAGTTTTTGCACTCAGTATTTCTGGCAAACTCTTAGCAGTTGCTTCGGTTTCGCCAACTTCTTTTCCTGCAAATTTAGGAGCGGGTGATTTTATTGGCTGAATTTCAAATTTGAGTAGCGGTCCGCCCTGTGCCAATTGCAACAAAGAATTATCTGGCAGCAAACTCTGTGTCACCAAGAGACTATTGAGGAAAGTGCCATTTGTGCCTTGACTGATGACCTGCCAAGAAGCACCATTGTTGCCAGAATTAATTTGCCTAAGTTCTAGATGATACCGAGAAACTAAATTATCAGTTAAAACAACGTGATTATCTGCCGCTCGACCAATCCGAATTACGGAGCAGTCTTTAAAGCACCACTGCTTGAGCGGCGTTTTTTCTTGGGCTTCTAAGAGGGTCAGAGTAACCACAATATAAGTTAAAAGGTAAAGGGTAAAAGGATGAGAAATTGTTGGTAGTTGGTAGTTGGTGGTTGGTTGACAAAAAAATAGCTAATTCTTAACTTTGCTCTTCCTAGAGACGCGATACAAAGAGCGTCTCTACAACTTCTAACCCTTAAGCATTGTTTTGACCTTCGACGTAGGGACGGACTTTCGCCCGGATGAGTACAGCAGTAATGTTGTCATGACCATTGTGTTGATTCGCCAAATCAATTAACTCTCGGACTCCGCGTTCGAGGTTAGCACCATAACTTAGCAGCGGCTCTAAATGAGTAGAAAAATGAGTTTCTAGTAAATCATTATCTGATAAACCGTCCGAAGCGAGGATGAAGAGTGTATCTTCATTGATCTCTAAAAATTGCACATCGGGATGGATCAAGTTTTGGTCTCGTGGACCAAGAGCTTGAGTAAGTTGATAAGCATCTGGGCGAGCGTAAGCTAAACTTGGTTCTACTCCACGAGCAATTTCCCGTTGACCGACTTCGTGATCTACCGTTATTTGTTGAAGTTTTTCCTTGCGACTTAGCTTATACAAGCGACTATCCCCCACATGAGCAACTGCGGCTTGAGTGTCTTGGATTAAAAGCATTACCAAGGTAGTGCCCATGCGACCGACACCAGAACGCGCATCTTGTTGATTAACATCGTAAATTGCCTGATTTGCTAAAAGTACTGCCTCAGCGATGCTGTCTTCAGTTGGGAGTTGGTTAGAAAGCCAATGTTTTTGGAAGTATTGTCGCAAAGTGGTAACTGCCAACTCACTAGCGACTTCACCACCAGCGTGTCCCCCCATTCCATCGCAGAGAATATATAAACCACGCGCTTGCAAGGCTCGGTTTTTGGGCAACTCTAATTTGTTAATTTTGGTTTCAACACCAAAAAAGTCTTCATTGTGTTGGCGTTGACGCCCAACCTCGCTGCGTCCTGCATCTTCTAGGCTGATTAACTGCATCGGCAGCACCACTGTTGGCATATCATCGCCTCTACCAGCAGTATCTTCTGTGTAGTCTAATTGCAGAATAGTAGGCGATGGATTATGTTCTTCTGCTGAGTCAGTTGCGGTTGTGGTTGGTTCCAGTTCTGTGGCGATCGCCTCCAAACGCGATCGCAATCTCCCTATCGTTTCAATCTTACCTAACTCAATCTCCCCCAACAACTGGATCACAGAGCCAGATTGAGTGCGTTGCGACTGTCTAAATAACGCCTGCCAAATACGCCCCAAAGCTTCAATTTTCAAAGGTTGTTCGGCATTTTCTGGCAACTCAGCTGAATTATTTCTATCTTTTTCTACGTATAATTTTTCTAGTGCCAACGTCTGGTCTTCATCCAAGCGCAGATTCGATAACTCCAATAGACTTTGACGACAATTCAGTGGTTCTAATAGCGCCCAGAGTAGGGTCATCTGATAAAACCAATGTACTATTTGTAACGAACTTATCGTATCATCTTGCCATAATTCGACTAAATGTTGCCAATGCGATCGGTTTTCAATGAGTACCACCTGCATCTGGTTTTCCAGCCATGCATCGTGAATCGATGGTATTTCTGGGTGAGACCCTGGTTGCAAAGCAATATAAGCTTTAGCGAGGCTAGGAATTCTGGCTGCTTCGGTTGACGGCAAAATCAAACTGTTTTGCTGATTTCCTAGTATTGCCACTAACGGCGACACTTGATATGGTTGGCAGTCTAAAACTCTCACACACACCTCAGTATTAGCCGCAGCTTGCAATACTGCTGGTAGCGGATCTAACAATTGATAGCGCTCTTGCGAGTCTAAATAAGAGCCAACCGGGAGTTCAGAGGAGCCGATTAACGAAGAAAAAACAAGGGCAGAATCATCTTCTAAGCTTTTTATCTTTTGATCTTCGGGTTCACTTTCCTTAACTTCCTCGACTAAACTCTCTTCCTTCGCAATAATTGCCCACCAAATTGTGCCGCATTCCGTGCCGCAGTTGTGACATCGTTCTGCATTTACAGCCACAGCGCTACTGCATTTTGGACAGACCTTTTGCGTCAAGGACGTGCCACAGTTTTGACAGAACTTGTTGGTATTAGAGTTTTCAAATTTACACTGGGGGCAAATCAGCATTGTGGAAGTTCCTTAATTCCCGTTCCTGGGGTGCTTCTGACCAGTACAATTCATGCATTGCCACAAATAAATGTCGGCTGGTTATAGTAGACCGACAAAATATGGTGGTGTCAACAGTGAATTTTCGTGACAGTATTAATTCTTACGCATATTTTATAAATATGTGAAATATAGGCTTGCCTATATTTCAAAATAACCTGCCATTAAAAGTTAGCGATCGCCCATATTTAAATCTTGATTGTTTGGGG
>NZ_JAOWRF010000099.1 GCF_025753815.1 Plectonema radiosum NIES-515
CCCCCTCCCATGTTAGAAGGCTCATTACTCCAACAACTAGAAACTACCCACCGTCACAGCACCAGACCAATTCGCTTTGGGGTGTATTATAAAAATACGCTAGTCTCACTGTGCCATGCCCTAGAAGACCATATTTTAAGCGACGATACTAAACCTTTAGTAATCACAGCCTTTCAACAGGGTAAATGGTATTTGCAAGAAGCCGATCGCTATGCAGATATTGCCAAAAAATCCCGCCAAATCGTTATCATGGCTGCCCCAGATGCAGGTTTTGCTGAACATCCCACCAGCCTTTTTGACAATGTAGACTTGGTAGCCTTAAATACGAGCGATCCAGTCGCTCAAGAGTGGCACTTAATCATTCTCTCCCCAAGATACACAGCAATGGTGCTTTGTCAAGAGCTATCCGATGCTGATTATGGCGCGGCAGGGCTTCCAGCATCGGATCAGGAGCGGAAATTTTATGGTTTGTGGACATTTGAGCCAGAGTTAGTACATCAAACAGCTTCTTTAGCGATCGCCCACATCAAAC
Source organism: Plectonema radiosum NIES-515 (assembly GCF_025753815.1). GTDB lineage: Bacteria > Cyanobacteriota > Cyanobacteriia > Cyanobacteriales > Nostocaceae > Hassallia > Hassallia radiosum_A. Next base: position 533 of record NZ_JAOWRF010000099.1, read on the forward strand.
CATACAATTTAGAATTAGCAAACAAACTCAAAGCACATAAACAGACAATTCAGCCTGCGATCGCCACATCAGAAAACTTGAGTGCAGTAGTCTCCCGTGTGGTAGACTATCTTCAGACTGGGCAAGAGAATTTATCTATACCCACAGCCCTAAATAAACAGAGCTTGGATCGCAACTTGGTTTCCAACGAAATTCAAGCATTTTTGCGAATGGCACAACTCATGGATATGGCTGATGTCAAGAATCCAATGGCAGCAGCAGAAGTAGTAGTGCTTTGTGAGGCGATCGCTCAAGTGTTGGATCTTCCCGCATGGCAAGTTAAAAGATTGCGCCTTGCTGGTTTGCTACATCGCATAGATCCATTACAAAAAGCAGAAAGCATTCTCACACCCGGTACATCTACACGTTATCACGAAGATGCTCCTAGCAGTCCCCTAACTTGTCCCTTAGTACCAGGAGCGCAGGTATTGCGAACCATGCCGCGACTGCGAGCAGTAGCACAAATTATTACTCATCAAACCGAATGGTGGGATGGTACAGGTGAACCAGCTGGCTTATCTGGCGATGAAATTCCCTTAGAATCGCGAATTTTAGCATTGGTAGCAGATTTTCAGTGGCGAGTCAATGAGAACCAAGCATCTCAATTGAGTCGGGAAGATATATTTGCTCAAGCTTTAGAAGAGTGCAGACAGCTACAATCGACGCGCTTTGATCCTAAACTAATAGATACTCTGACTTTATTAGTCATGGGCTTGCAACAAGGAATCGAATTACCTCTGATGACACCTAAAGTTAGTGCCGGGATGTGGTTACTTGATGCGAGGCTAGATAGCGAAATTAAAACTGCGGTTATGAAAAATGAATATTGAAGCATTGCGATCGGGAAAACTTAAACAGCTTCCAGGGGCAGATTTAGAAGACGAGGAACTGACTAGATTAGATTTAAGCCGCATTAATCTGGCTGGTGCCAACCTTGTCGGCACAAATTTGGCTAATTCTAAACTCGAAGGTGGGCATCTAGAAGGAGCTAACTTAATGGGAGCCATCCTCGTGCAAACTGACTTGCGAGCGAATTTGATGGGGGCAAACTTGATGCAAGCAGATTTGACAGGTGCTGATTTGCGTGGTAGTAACTTGCGGGGTGCTAACTTGATGGGAGCCACACTCAGCGACGTTTCTTTAGCGGGTGCTTTTTTAAGCGGTAGCAATTTGATGAATGTCAACTTGCAAGGTGTTGATTTGCGTGGTGCTGATTTAAGGGGTGCAAACCTGACCGGCGCAAATCTTAAAGGTGCAGACTTGAGCCGCGCAGATTTGCAAGGTGCGTTGTTGAGTGAAGCAAATTTAGAAGAAGCTGACTTACGCTCTGCGAATTTAGCGGGAGCGAATTTAACAGGAGCAAACTTGCTGTGTGCTGAGTTAAACGGTGCCAATTTAAGCGGGGTTAACTGGGATAGAGCTTGTTTGGTAGGAACTCTGGTTGAGAAGAGTTCTTAAAGGTTGGAAAAACAGCAATAGGTGTTTTCACCTTTTAAGATGTAAACCGCAAAAAATTCCTCCACCCTTATGACTGTAAAACCCCAGACCAAAAAAGACTTTTTTACTGCAAGCACTACTATAAATATCAATCAAGAAAGAAAAAATGAAAAAGTTCTATGTTCTCATTGTCAGCGCCCAAGGTAGAACGGTATTAAATGTAAAGGAATTTGTGTGGCTGAGAATGACTATTAAGATATGAATTTTAAACAGTTGTCTCAAGCACTGCTAAAGCAACCCTTGCCGGACGCATCCAAATTCTTGCTCATCCACAACAACGTGAATACTATTTGGTGAGGATAAATACTCACAATGCCATTGATATCACCCCATCATAAATACCTTATTTCGGAATGGTAAAAAACTAATTGTAGGCGTTTCCACAAGTGTTGAGGTGAAAATGCGTCATAATCCTAAGTTAAAGCGCTTCGCAGTCGTTGTTCCAAAGAAACCAAATCTACCCCAAGATTTTCTAGAACCCTGACACCGGCGCCTCCTCCTTCTTCGAGAATGCCTAACAACAAATGCTCTGTACCAACATAGTTAACATTAAGTTGTCGTGACTGTTCTACCGAAAGTTCTAACACTTGCTTTGCCCTTGGTGTATAAGGAATATCTAAAGGTGTATTACCTTTACCTCTGCCAATAATTTTTTCTACTTCTATTTGAGCATTTTCCAAGTTTACCCCCACTGAGGTGAGAAACTGTGCGGTAAAACCGCTACCTTCGCCAACTAATCCGAGTAAAATTTGTTCTGTGCCGACATATTGATGTCCCAAACGTCTCGATTCACCTTGAGCGATATTGATGGCTATAATTGCTTTTTGGGTGAATCTTTCATAACCGTTAAGGTGGAATCTACCCGACATAAACCCATAAAGCTGTTCAAAGATAGATGCAAAAAATTGTTCAATCATATTGCCTTCCTGTTGTGACATATTGCTTATCGGTTGAATAATGCGATCGCTTTTCGCTTTCCCTGTAGTTAAAAAAGACAATAAATCTTCCATCGTCTCAGCATTTGCTGAATACCACAGAAATTGCTTATCCTTTCGGCTATTAACCAACTTCTCAATTCGCAGTTTCTCCAAATGGTGCGATAGCGTCGAGTTCGGAATCTTCAGCTTTTGGTGAATCTCTCCTACAGTCATCCCCTCTGGATAAGCTGCAAACAGCAACCGCATTATTTCCAGACGAGGTTCCGACCCCAATGCAGCAAATATATCTGCATACCGAGCGGTGTCTTGATTATCTTCAACCATATTTCTAGAATAATCGAAATAAATAAAATGTCAACACTAATATTTTGGGAGTGGGGAGTGGGGAGTGGGGAGTGGGGAGTGGGGAGTTTGGAGTTTGGAGTTAGGAGTTAGGAGTTAGGAGTGAGGAGTTAGGAGTTTGGAGTTAGGAGTTTGGAGTTAGGAGTTTGGAGTTAGGAGTTTGGAGTTTGGAGTGAGGAGTGAGGAGTTATGAATTGCTTTATTTCCTTGTCCCCCTTGTCCCCCTTGTCCCCCTTGTCCCCCTTGTC
>NZ_JAOWRF010000400.1 GCF_025753815.1 Plectonema radiosum NIES-515
ACCTTAATAATGGTGAGAAGCTTGTTATGACAAAACAACTACAGTTGAGGAGCCGTGTGAAGGGACAACTTTCACGCACGGTTTTGAAGACCAACGGGGGAGGCAACAAACCCGTTGAGTTTAACCCGGTTAGACATAGGACTAAAAAGCAAATACATTTTGGTTTTCAAACAGGAGATGTTGTAAAAGCTGTAGTTACCAAAGGTAAAAAAGCTGGGGTTCATATTGGAAGAATCGCCACTCGCGCAACTGGTAGTTTCAACATCTCAACAGCCAAAGAATTAGTTCAAGGTGTTTCGTACAAAACTTGTCTTGCGATCCATAAAAAAGATGGTTATGGATATTCAAGTTGACAATTTTCTTTCTTCAAATAAATTTGCCTGAGTCGTGTTTCCTCCCCTGTCTAAAGCACGGTAGACAGTGCTACGCACTTGTACCTCAGGGGCTTCCACCCTCCTAATTTTCTTTACGTGAACAATGATAAGTCAGCATTCACAAACTGCCACACTGACAGTAAGAGTATCGCAAGAACAGTCAACAGAGGGAATGGTAGTGGAGGCGATCGCCTCCCTACAAGATTTTATAGCTTTACGTCCAGATGCGCGTGAGGTAAGGAAAGCGTTGGCAGTTAAGTTGGTTTATCAAGGTTACCTATATGATGAAATCCAAACAATTTTAGACGTATCACGAGGGTCAATAACAGCTTGGAAGCAAGCCTACGAAGAAGATGGAGTTGAGGGACTGCGGCTGAACTATAAAGGGAGGAAAAGCTACATGGTTGAGTGGACAACGAGAACAAGTTTTAACTTGGCTACAAACCAAAGATATCTGGGAGCTTGGCGAACTGGAATATAAGTTAGCTTTTGAGTACGACGTGGTTTATGAGTCAAAACAAAGTTACTATGACCTGTTTGAGGAAGCAGGAATCAGTTGGAAGAAAACCACAAAATTGAACCCCAAAGCCAATCCAGATGCTGTTGCAGAAAAAAAAAAGAGATTGAAACATTGCTGGCACATCACAAGCGTGGAAATCGAAACAGGAAAGTTGAGAGTACTGTTAATTGATGAGTGTCATTTAATGTGGGGAGATTTAAGTGGTTACGTATGGGGAAAAAGTGACCAAGAAATAGCAGTCCCAGTTGTGAACGAGCGTTTCGGAGCAGACATACTATGGGGCAGTTGACTATCTCCTTGGAGAATTAGTTCTCAAAGCTTATGATGCGGGAAACTCAAAAAATACTATCGACTACCTAGAATACTTACTAGCTGACTCTCCCGACCAACGATTACTAATTTTTTGGGATGGGGCTAGCTACCACCGATCCAAGGAAATTAGAGGTTTCTTGGATTCTGTTAATCAAAGCTTACCAACTGAGCAATGGAAAATACACTGTGTCAGTTTCGCCCCTAATTGCCCAGTACAAAATCCACTCTTAGGATATTTGGTTACAAGCCAAAACATGGGTTCGGCGTTTTTGTGGTTTAATTCCTTCATTTTCACATTTAAAGTGGATATTTGAGTGGTTTATTAGACACACTACCTTTAATTTTGACACTCTACAGATGTACGGAGCTTATTCAAAAATCAAATAGGATTCCTATATCTTCACTTTCTACTAGTATCCATCTTTGCTCTATCCCGCCATAGCTCACTTTTTGTTCTTGATAACTATATCCTTTTTGTTCACTTTTTTTCAATTCTGCACCTGTTAATTTTTTTCACGAGATTCTTAGCTTTCTTTATAGTTAATGGTACTCGACTTATCCATTTTATATTCTCCATTAACTTCAAATTGTTCTCGCTATATAAAGCACTATCAGCTACCATAATACTTTCCAAATTTATTTCCTTAGAATACTCGACTAAAATTTTCCCAAAAACTGCTTTATCTGATTCATTTCCGTCACCTCCTCTAATAAATAAAGGAATGTCTCCATCACTACTTACTATTAAATCTAAAATACATTGTTTGAGGTCTGGTCTATGGTCACGAGAATATCCCTGTGTGATTACAATCGGATTATCTGAGATTATTTCTAATTATTTCTCTTGATTACCTAATTTATTGTTATATGACCCATGTCAATGGAATGATGTTGAATCTAAGTGAGAATATTGGGTCGATATACCATATTTTTTTATGAGTGATAATCCAATTATTAAAAATAGTTTAGTTCATCCATATTTGTAGAGTTTATCCATGACTCTTCCCAATTTATCATCATTTAAATCCTCTGCCTTAATCCCCTCTCCTAATAAATGTTCTATAGCTTTATCTTCAAAAAACTGTGAAAATAAATATAATGGTTTAGAAACAAATCCAAGTCCATTCAAAATGATTGCTTTGACTACTTCTCCTCCATTAACTCTTTCCCTCATATCGGTTCCTAGCAGGTCATTGATTTTTTCTACTATTCCTATTTCATCAACAATTCCAGCTACTATTCCTAAGTGATCTAAATTTTTCATGAATGGTTCTTCTTTTTGATAATTCATTTTTTCGATTTTTTTGAAGAAAGCTTTTTCATAATATTCTCACTTATTTAGCAATAAAAATACTTTCACTGGTTCTCTATTTTGATTTTTCTTCTTAATCTCTAATCATACATATTACTATTTTTAATTAGTAGTTAATCATACATTTTAACTGGCTTGCCAAAGCTAATACAAGCGTGAGTCTAAGTATTTCCAAATAAAGACTTAGACTCACGCTTGACACCATGTTATATACTACAAAATGAAGTACAAGAATTGGGTTATCTAGCGATCGCACACCTCCCTATTATTCTCAGTATTAATACGTCTCAGTCTAGTTTATATTGGTAATATTATTTGAAACATCAATGTATTGCATTTTGAAGTGCGGAATGTGGGTTAAATTATCTCCATATTCATTTTGCATTTTTGGTTTTTGCATTTGTTCTTTATATTCTAAAAATATTTTCGCAAAACTTGAAGAATCTGATTGATTTCCAGATGCAGATTTTAAAAATATTGGTATATCTCCATCTTGAGATGATATTAATTCTATGATAAATTGTTTTAAATCAGGTCTATGAACGCGAGAATAGCCATAAGTAATTTTAATAGGCTGTAGCGATTGGATTTTAATGTCGGATGAATTATAATTAAAAATTATATCTGGTAAACTAGTTTTATATTCACCATGTAAATGTAGTGAGGTCGAGTCTAAATGTGACGATTTTAAACTAATATTAAATTGTTGTATTACATTTATAGTAATCGCTAAAAATATCTCCGTTAAACCTTTAATAAATAATTTATCCATTACTCTACCTAATTTATCATCATTTAAATATTCTGCTTTTACTCCTTCTCCTATTAGATGTTCGCAAGGTTTATCTTGAAAAAACTCTGGAAACATATATAAAGGACTGCTTACAAAACCTAATCCATTTAATATCATTGCTTTAACTACCTGTCCTGGGCTTACTTTTTCTCCTGGCTCTTGCCCAATTATTTCATTAATAATTTCTCCCAAACCTATGGAGTCTATAATCCCTGCAATTATACCCAAGTGGTCGATATTTTGAATTTCAATATCT
>NZ_JAOWRF010000418.1 GCF_025753815.1 Plectonema radiosum NIES-515
GGGGGACAGGGGAACAGGGGGACAGGGGGACAGGGGGACAGGGGGAGAGTTCTTGAGATGGGGTGAATAATAACTCCTAACTCCTAACTACTAACTCCCAACTCCCAACTCCCAACTCCCAACTCCCAACTCCCAACTCCTAACTCCTAACTCCTAACTATTCTCTAGTTTGGTATTTCAGCGGCATTGCGGACATTTTCTAAGATTAAGTCAGAGCAGGTGCGTTTAATTAAATTAGTTAGCACGTTACCAGGACCAATTTCTACTACTCGCTGAATGCCATTTAGTGGTAATTGTAAAGAAATTTCTTGCCAGCGTACCGAACTAGTCATTTGTTTAATTAGACGTTGCTTTAAAACTTGGGCATCAACACAGGGAACTGGTTCTACATTAGATAATACTGGTACAATAGCTGGTTGAAATTCCACAGCTTCTAAAACTTGTTGAAATTCGGCAGATGCAGGTGCCATTAAGGGTGAGTGAAATGCTCCAGAAACTTTTAAAGGGATAGCACGCTTTGCCTTAACTTGAGACATGACTGTTTGTACTGCTTCTGGTGTGCCGGAAATTACAACTTGTGCGGCACTATTATCATTTGCTAGCACTACATCGGGGGTTTGAGCGATCGCTTGTTCTAACTGTTCTTTGTCAAAGTTCATCAAAGCTGCCATCATCCCACCTGCGGCACTATCCATCAGTTCAGCACGACGCTTCACCAAGCGCAACCCCGCAGACCATTCAAACACTCCAGCGACGTAAAAAGCGATATATTCTCCCAAACTATGACCGGCAAGTAAATCTGGTTTGTGTCCTCTTTCTTGGAGAATGTCAGCGAGAATGCTTTCGACTACGTAAAGACACGGTTGAGTATAAAGTGTATTTGATAACTTTTCTTCGTTTTGACAGATTTCTGCCACAGACCAGCCCAAAATGTCTTCAGCTTGGGCAAATTTATTTTGAGCGGATGGTAAATCTAATAAGTCGGTTCCCATTCCTAGTGCTTGGGAACCTTGTCCGGGAAACACCCATGCGGTTTTAGTCATTGGTCATTAATAATTAAGTATTGGGGACTGAGTACTGGGGACTGGTTACTGGGAACTGGGAACTGGGAACTGCGAACAAACATATCTACGTGAATAATCTCTTTCCTAGTCCCCAGTCCCTAATCCCCAGTCCCCAGTCCCTATCTTCCCCATTGAAAAATTGCTGCCCCCCAAGTGAGTCCGGCACCGAAGCCAGAGGTAGCAATTATGTCATTTTGCTTTATTTTACCTTGTTGCACTGCTTCATCGAGTGCAAGGGGGATAGAGGCAGCAGAGGTATTGCCATATTCCGCGAGATTACTGATAACTTTATGTGTTGGAATATTCAGGCGTTGAGCTACGGCATCGAGAATGCGCTGATTTGCTTGATGTAATATCAGCCAGTCTATTTGGTCAACGCTGAGATTTGCGTGAAATAGAGCTTTGTCGATGACTTCTGGAACTCGTTGAACGGCAAAGCGGTAGACTTCTTTGCCATTCATGGTGATGGGTTGGAAGTTGCCTTTATTGACATTTACACCGGGGATAAGTTCTTGGGCAGAGGCTTTGTAAGCAAGGTTGAGATAGTGGTTTTGAGTGCCGTCACTTTTAAGTTGAAATCCTAACAAGCGATCGCTTTCGTTTGCTTGCAATATTACCGCCCCAGCACCATCACCAAACAATATACAGGTACCTCTATCTTGCCAATCTACCCAACGGGAGAGGATATCTCCTCCAATTAATAATACGTTTTGATAAACGCCTGTTCTGATGTATTGGGCTGCGGTGACAAGTCCAAAGACGAAGCCGGAACAGGCAGCTGTCAAGTCAAAGGCAACTGCTTTGGTGGCTCCCAATTCAGCTTGAATTTGACAAGCAGTGCCAAACAGATCGTCAGGGGTAGAAGTGGCGAGTAAAATCAAATCTAGGTCGGCTGCGGTAATTCCGGCAGCGGCGATCGCCTTTTTGCTGGCTATAGTAGCGATCGTTTTTAAGGATTCATCTGTACCCGCCAACCGCCGATGACGAATCCCGGTTCTTGTGGCGATCCACTCGTCTGATGTGTCAACCAGTTGAGTCAGCCCCTGGTTATCTAAAGAAGTTGTCGGTACTGCCGAACCGCTTCCTGTAATTGCTACACCTAACTTTTGCACTCCTAATTTCTCCACCTATCAGCTTTTTGTTTTGCCTTACCTTAAGCCGCGTCTATATCTTTTGTCATTTGCCATTAGCCTCTAAACAATAATGACTATTGACTGCTTTCCTGCTGAAGGCTTTGATTTTGATATTGAGACTGAATTCGTTGCAGCACAGAGTTATCAACTGCTTCTTTGGCAATGCGAATTGCATTAAATATCGAAGGCGCTTGGGAACTGCCGTGACCGATTATACAAATTCCCGCTACGCCTAAAAGCAAACCGCCGCCATGTTCTGCGTGGTCTACTCGCTGCTTAATCCGCTTCAGGTTTGGTTTTAAAATTGCCGAGCCAATTTGACCGCGCAATCCTTGGGGTAACTCTTCGCGCAAAATTTGCAACACGATATCCCCGACGGCTTCGGCGAATTTTAACAAAACATTGCCGACAAAGCCATCACAGACAATCACATCAAAACGACCGGAAAGGACATCACGTCCTTCAGCGTTGCCAATAAAAGAAATTTGCGAATTTTCCCGCAACATTTGGTTAGCGCGGACGGCTGCATCATTTCCCTTTGAATCTTCTTCACCGATATTTAACAAACCTACTTTGGGGTCGGATGTACCCAAGACATACTCACTATAAATCGACCCCATAACGGCAAACTGCTCTAAAAATTTCGGACGACAATCTACATTTGCGCCGACATCAAGTATTAATACTGGTTTACTCGCTATTAAGGTAGGAAATACAGCGCCAATTGCGGGACGGTCAATTCCCGGTAGTCGTCCCAAACGGAGCAAAGCAGCTGCCATTGCCGCACCAGAGTGACCGGCACTAACTACACCATCTGCTTGCTTATTTTTAACCAAATTCATCGCCACATTGATCGAAGCCTTGGGTTTGCGTCTAATGGCGCTTAAAGGCTCCTCATCCATTGCGATCGCTTCAGTTGCGCTGACTATCTCTATCTGCCCTAAATTTGTTTTTGACGGCAGGGCAGCCTCAATTTGCTGGGGATCACCAACCAACAATACTTCTACACCTAGTTCTTCTCGTGCCCGCAGTGCGCCGGCGACGATTTCCCCAGGTGCGTGATCTCCTCCCATTGCATCAATTGCGATCCGTACGCAAGTCGATTCCATTGCTAAAGCTTATAGAAACCTTACAAATTTTACCAGATGTTAGGGAATGGGGAGACAAGGAGAGGGGGAGACAGGGAGACAAGGAGAGGGGGAGAAATTCTTTTTTGTTCCCCTTGTCCCCTTGTCCCCTTGTCCCCTTGTCCCCTTGTCCCCCTTGTCCCCCTTGTCCCCTTTGTCCCCTTGTCCCCCTTGTCCCCTTGTCCCCCTTGTCCCCCTTGTCCCCTTGTC
>NZ_JAOWRF010000166.1 GCF_025753815.1 Plectonema radiosum NIES-515
AACCACTTATATTATGTCTGGTCAATCACCCATAATAAAACTTGCTCGTAGTCAGGACTGAAGTCCTTTGCTCTCTTGATGAGGACTTCAGTCCTCACTACAAAAGAAAAAAGCAATTATTAAAAGAAAAAATTGCCTTTAACTTTTAACTTGAGTGCTTGGGTCGTTCTGTGAAAAGATGTTAACCTACATCATCATGGGCAAAGCGGTTAAAGAGGAAGTCTAAAGCATAGTTACGCAGTTGATAATATTGCGGATCTTCCATAATGCGAGAGCGATCGCGTGGACGCGAAAATGGAATAGGCATCACTTCGCCAATCTTCGCATGTGGTCCATTGGTCATCATCACCAATTTGTCTGCTAAAAAGAGCGCTTCATCGATATCATGGGTAATCATCAACACTGTACAGCGGTTATCACCCCAGATTTTTAACAATTCTTCTTGTAATTCTTCTTTGGTGATCGCATCTAGCGCTCCAAAAGGTTCATCTAAAATTAACACTTTCGGACGAATAGCCAAAGCACGAGCGATAGAAACCCGCTGTCTCATACCCCCAGACATCTGCGGTGGCTTTTTGTCCATCGCGTCAGCTAGTCCCACCATCGCTAAATGATCGCGGACGATCGCTCTTTTTTCGGCTTCGGGTTTGTTGGGAGAAACCGCATTAACAGCCAAGTATATATTTTCAAAAGCAGTCCGCCAAGGTAACAAGGCATAATTTTGGAAGACAACCATGCGATCGGGACCCGGTTTAGTAATCGGTTTTCCTTCTAGCAGCACTTGTCCGGAACTGGGAAAGTTAAAACCCGATACCATATTTAACAGGGTCGATTTGCCACAGCCAGAGTGACCGATGAGGCAAATAAATTCCCCCTGTCCCACATTCAGATTAACACCATCAAGTACGGTGAAGGGTCCTTTTTTGGTCGGATATACTTTGCAAACATCTTTAATTTCTAAAAAAGGCTTGCGGACATCGTTAATTTGAGTATTTAATGGTTGTCCGATGTTGGTTGCTCTTAAAGTGCGGTTTTGCATGATGTTTTAAAAGTTAAAAAGTTCAAGGTTCGGGTTCAGAAGCTCATCGTTCGAGTTCAGAAGCTCATCGTTCGAGTTCAGAAGCTCATCGTTCAGGTTCAGAAGCTCATCGTTCAGGTTCAGAAGCTCATCGTTCAGGTTCAGAAGCTCATCGTTCAGGTTCAGAAGCTCATCGTTCGAGTTCAGAAGCTCATCGTTCAGGTTCAGAAGCTCATCGTTCGAGTTCAGAAGCTCATCGTTCAGGTTTTAAGTGAGTCCCAACAACCGCCTGGGGTTATAAACCCCAGTCTAATAGCTCAAGTCCACTTAAGTGGACTGAATATTTCATTTGTAATACTTTCAGTCCACTTAAGTGGACTTGAGCTATTAGCCAGGAACTTATAGTTCCTGGCGGTTGAGGACGCACTCTGCACTCTCCGTGCTTACTACGCTACTTTTCTCGTGGGTGTATCAAGAATAACCTCAGCCACAGAAACATCACGTTTAATCTGCAAGCTGTTGAGATAAGATATCGGATCGTCAGCATTAAACGGAGTTCCATCGAACAATTGAATCGGTTTACGAGTGTAGCTAATATCTAAACCTAACTCACGGGCAGCGGTGCTGAAGACGCGAACTCGACACACTCTTTCGACAACTTCCACCCAGTTTCTAGGGAAGGGAGTATCACCCCAACGCGCTAATTGACTCATGATCCAAATTTGCTCGGTGCGACTGGGACGATTGATGGCAGAATCAGAGTAAAATTGATGATGGGCATAATCCCGCAGTGGATAATCTAAGCTACAGGTAGCATTATTCGGATCTTCGATTTGAATGTACTCAATATCGTTGCTGACATACTCCCGCCGTGCTAAAATTTGCCGAATTTCTTGGGCATTTTCCGGAATTGCACAGTAATAACAAGCTTCTAGCAAAGCTTTGGTTAAAGCGATGTGAGTATTGGGGTAATTTTCTGCCCAATCTTCCCGCACACCGAGAACTTTACCAGGATGTCCAAACCAAACTTCTAAGTCGGTAGCAATGGTAAAGCCAACTTGTTCCACCGCAGCGCGATAGTTCCAAGGTTCACCCACGCAGTAACCATCTATACTGCCGGCTTTCAAGTCTGCGACCATCTGCGCTGGGGGAATGGTCTTCATATCCACGTCTAAATCGGGGTCAATTCCCCCAGCCGCTAACCAGTAGCGCAGTAACAAATTATGCATTGATGCGGGATGCACTACGCCCATTGTGTGGCGTAAGTTGCGGGTGCGAAGCAGGTAATTTTTGAAGTCTGATAAGCTTTGCACACCTTCTTCATAGAAGTGTCTCGCCAAGGTGATGGCGTTACCGTTGCGGGTCATGGTGAGGGCAGTAACCACGGGCAAAGGTTGGTTGTTATGTCCTCCTAAGGTCAACCACATCGGCATCCCTGAGGGCATTTGCGCTGCATCTAAATAACCGCCGGTCATGCCATCAACGATACCACGCCAGCTGCTTTCGCGCACGAGGCTGACTTCATCTAAACCATGTTTGGCAAAGAAGCCTTTTTCAAGTGCGATCGCTAAAGGAGCGCAAGCAGTCAGGGGTAAAAAGCCAATTTCTAGATTAACTTTTTCTAAGCCATGACGGGCGATCGCCGCAGTTTTCCGCGCTCTAATTTTCTTGATGCGTTTTTGCTGGTTGAGGAAGTAAATCATCTCACTTCGCAAGCTGTAGTAACTCGGATGTTCCACAACTTCCATCCGCTTGCGGGGTCTGGGAATATCGACTTCTAAAATGTCACCAATTTTCGATTCTGGTCCATTGGTCAACATGACAATTCTGTCAGACAACAGCACTGCCTCATCGACATCGTGTGTCACCATCACGGCAGTAACTTCATTTTCTTGACAAATTTGCATTAGTTGTTCTTGCAAATTGCCCCGTGTGAGTGCATCCAATGCACCAAATGGCTCATCTAGCAATAGTAACTTAGGACGAATCGCCAAAGCGCGAGCGATCGCTACCCGTTGTTTTTGTCCACCAGATAACATACCTGGTTGTTTATCTGCGTGGGTACGCAAACCCACCATATCGATATGTTTTTCGATAATTGCTTTGCGTTCACCTGCCGGTAAACCCTTCATCACTGAGTCTACAGCCAAGGTAATATTTTCTCTGACAGTCCGCCAAGGTAACAGCGAATAATTTTGAAACACCACCATTCTGTCTGGACCCGGTTTGGTGATTCTTTGTCCTTCCAAAGTCACAACACCTTCAGTTGGCAAATCTAGACCGGCAATCATATTTAACAAAGTCGATTTACCGCAACCGGAGTGACCAATAAGAGAAACGAATTCTCCTTTTTTAATCTCCAGATTAATACCTTTGAGGGCGATATATTTACCACCGCCGGTTAATTCAAAAACTTTATCAATTTGATCAACGGCAACAAAGATAGACATGGCAATTTAGGAGTGGGGG
>NZ_JAOWRF010000186.1 GCF_025753815.1 Plectonema radiosum NIES-515
CGAATTTACGCCTGTGGACAAGAACCCGCCGACGGGCTTGGTTGAAGCAGGAAGCAGACCCTTCAGGAGCAATCTTGATTGAATGGTAAGACGAGCGATAAGTTTAACCAAGTTTTGTGTAGCAGATGTTCTCACAGTACCCGATTTGCTTCCAGGTTGGGAAGTGCAGATTAGCGATTTGTGGGCGCCAGAGTTTGATTAAGCTTCTTGTGCGATCGCTTTCTGTCATGATGGTAGTAAGGTTTTCCTTAGTTGAATGACTAGCCTGAAAAAATTTTAGTCAAGTTTTGTATAGCAGAACGGTAGAATAATCGTTATTTACGTAGCTTTGCAAGACTAACTATGACCATGTATCCAATCCAACGTGCATTTGCTAACCGTCAAGCCCTGAAAGTTATCAGCGGTTTAAACAACTTTGATGCCGATCGCACAGCGGCTATTGTGAAAGCAGCCGATCTCGGTGGTGCTACTTTTGTTGATATTGCCGCAGATCCGGCTTTGGTTCAATTAGCTAAAAGTTTGACAAACCTACCAATTTGTGTATCAGCAGTCGAACCAGAAAAATTTGTTCAAGCTGTTGCCGCTGGTGCTGATTTAATTGAAATCGGCAATTTTGATTCTTTCTATGCCCAAGGACGCCGTTTTGAGGCTGAGGAAGTTTTAGCCCTAACTCGCTCTACTCGCGCCTTACTGCCAGAAATCACCTTATCTGTCACCGTTCCCCACATCCTGACATTGGATAAACAGGTACAGCTAGCCGAGGAATTGGTGAAAGCAGGTGCTGACATCATCCAAACCGAAGGTGGTACTAGCAGTCAACCCACACACCCCGGAACTCTAGGATTAATTGAAAAAGCTGCTCCCACCTTAGCAGCAGCTTATGAAATTTCTCGTGTAGTATCAGTGCCAGTCTTGTGTGCTTCCGGCATTTCTAACGTCACAGTTCCACTAGCGATCGCAAGCGGTGCCGCTGGTGTTGGCGTCGGTTCTGCCATCAATCAACTAAACAGCGAAGTAGCAATGATTGCTGCTGTGCGTAGCTTGGTGGAAGCTTTAGCAATAACTGCTCTCACCCGATAAGATATCGTTGGCGAATGGTAGGTCTGACCCCTCATTTTACCAAAAAACCTCGTAGAGACGTTCCGGCGGAACGTCTCTACAATCGTCTAGAATGACGAAAAATCCTTATATAAGGAGTGCTACGTCTCTACTGTTTACGTCAAACAATCCTTCAAGGCATAAATTACTTGGTTTTGCTGTTGTTGTGAAAGTTCTGGGAACATGGGCAAAGATAAAACCTCTTTGCAGGTTTGTTCTGAAGAAGGCAATTGTCCTGGCTGATAGCCCAGATTTTGATAAACTGGCTGTAAATGTAAAGGATGGGGATAGTAAATCATTGTACTTACACCCCGTTCTTGCAACTGATCGCGAACCCAGTCACGATGTTTGGCACTGGAGCCATTTCGCCCTTCAGATAGTACCAGAATTGTGTATTGATTCCAAACCCCTGAACCACCAGTTAATTCTTGAGGAGGGATGATACCAGGAATTGATGCGAGTAGCTGATGGTAACGTTGGGCGATCGCTCGTCGCTGATTATTCCAACTATCGAGATAACGTAGTTTAATCTGAAGAATAGCCGCTTGTAAAGCATCCAAGCGACTATTTATACCTGTTTCTTCGTGAATATAGCGACTTTTACTACCATGTTCCTTCAATACTCGCAGCTTTGCCGCAATTTCTGGGTCATTTGTTGTTATCGCTCCCCCATCACCGCAACCACCAAGATTTTTAGTTGGGTAGAAACTAAAACAACCGATATGTCCAATGCTTCCTACTCTTTGCCCTGCCCAACTTGCGCCTGTAGATTGAGCGCAATCTTCAATTACTATTAAATTATGAACTTTGGCTAAATCCATCAAAGCAGCCATATCCACAGGTTGTCCAAACAAATGAACTGGGATAATTGCTTTGGTTTTCGGTGTAATTGCTGCTGCTATTTGCTGCAAATCCAAATTATAGGTAGTAGCGTCAATATCAACGAAAACTGGCTTTGCACCCACAGCGCTGACAACTTCTGATGTGGCAATAAAAGTAAAAGGTGTAGTAATTACCTCGTCACCTGAACTAATTCCCAAGGCTCGTAAGGATAAGTAAAGCGCATCAGTCCCAGAGTGACAACTGACACATTGATTAACACCATGATAAGCAGCAAACTGTTGCTCAAAGCTGGCAACTACAGAACCACCGATATAACGTCCAGAAGCCAAAAGTTCTAAAACAGCCGCACTCACTTCTGCTTCAATAGTGCTGTATTGCTGCTTGTTATCAAAGGCTGGGACAGAATTTATGCTTTGGATCATGAGTTTTCATTTTATTTGAATATTGGGGACGCTTGGACGCTTGGACTAGGGACTGTAAAAAATGAATGATGACATAATTCTGCTCCAATCCCTAATTCCCAATCGCTGCACGAAACACTTTGACGGTCGATTTTTGCGGTTTTGAATAGTTGATCAAAAAGCTATTTAAAGACTGTCGAGCAGAAAACGCCTAAGCAAGGGTTTTTACTTAGATTCATAATTGGTAAAGCTACCAATCGTTGGGATAAAGAGTGATATATATCAACCAAGATCCAACACCTTGAATTAAAGTTCCAAGTGTGTGGGTGAATGAGCGAAAAAAACTTCACGAGGTAGAAAATCTATGCAGGATTTGATCAAGTTGGATTTGGTTGATTTGGTTATTGGTGTAGGATTAATGGCGATCGCCATTGGTTTATCTGCGCTTTCTAGACTAGGACTAGAATTAAACTTAGCCCTCGCTACCGGGAGAACCATCCTACAACTACTGGTGTTGGGATACGTTTTAGACTTCATCTTTGCTTTTAATAACCCTTGGGCAGTTTTGGGGATTTTGGCAATAATGCTGACGATAGGAGCGATTGTCGCACGAAATCGCATCACTCAGAAAATACCCCAGGTTTTGCCGTTAGTCTGGGGAGCAATTTTCATCAGCACTTCGATCACACTGTTTTACATCAATTTTTTAATTATTCAACCAGACAGATGGTATGAACCGCAGTACTTGCTTCCTTTGGGGGGAATTATCTTAGGTAATGCCATGAATGCAGCAGCGATCGCTGGGGAACGTCTTGTTAGTACAATTAACTCCAGCCACCAAGAAATTGAAACCCACCTCAGCTTAGGGGCAACACCTATGCAAGCAATTACTCAATACCGCAAAGACGCCATCAAAGCCGGATTAATTCCCACTTTAAATCAGATGACGCTGATTGGTATGGTCGCACTACCACCAATCACTACCGGACAGTTGCTAGGTGGAGTAACTCCCCTTGATGC
>NZ_JAOWRF010000058.1 GCF_025753815.1 Plectonema radiosum NIES-515
TCAGTAGACTTAAACGCTGTAGCCCAACGCCATCAATAAAATGCTTAAGATTTTCAAAAAGACTATCACTATCAAAGCTTGGTTTTCGCGTCGGCAATAGTCTTATTCAATACTTAATATCTTGATATTATATATCAAGTATTTGATTTTTTCAACTAAAATATCTTGATTTTTCTCAATATTTGTCAATATATGTGGAACTTTGTCTATAAAATTGTCAGCTTAGGACTAGCTCTTCGGTGAAACAAGCAAGCGTTCTGCCCGTAAAGCTACGTTAGTGGTGCGATTTTGTCCAGTTTATCTCCGTACTCCATACTGGTTTGATAACCGTGACCCTCTACTGGTTTATGCTATTTATGCCACTGAGGTTGATTGCCCAGAAGGTCAAACAGCATTAGAGTGGATGCTGCTGACTACGGAAGTGGTAACAGATGAACAGATGGCTGCCACAATTTTACGTTGGTATTCTTACCGTTGGCGTGTGGAGGAATATCACAAAATTTTCTCTTTCGGGATGTCAGGTAGAACGATACAGACTCGCTGCTGATGGCATGAAGACCTTAATTGGTTTCTTGAGCGTGATTGCTGTTGAACTGTTGCAGTTGACTTATCTACACCGCACCCAGCCAACCGCCGACGCAATTGTTTTCCTCAATCCCCGTGACTCTTCGCCTCCGTGAAAGCTAAATTACCCAAACTACCTAAGACATTAACAGTTAATTGGGCGCTTGGTTGCGATCGCACGTGCGCGGGGGTTACTTAGAACATCGACATAAAACCCCTATTGGTATCCAGGTACTATGGCGGGGCTGGTTAAAATTACATGACCTCTGTGATGGTTGGCAGCTTGCTAGAGAGACTTAACGGGAAAAGTCAGAAACTAAATAGGTATAACCAGGTTTGATCCATACACAAAAAGAAAGATTCATCCAAATATTTTAGGTCTATTTCTCCCGCAGCAGCAGATAATTCCAACACCCTCTAAATCTGCTTGCTTGTTTGGTCGTGCTATTGGGTCTTGGTTCCCTTTGTGACACATCAAAAGCTCGGTCGGGTAACGGAGCATACGTCGCGGCATCTCCCTCCCCTAAGAACCGTAGGTAACGGTTACCAATCATCCGCCCCAAGCTGAGGCTTTCTCAGAACGTTTGCCCCTATGTACGGCGTGGTGGCACGTTTTTAGTACTTACGTATCGTACATAAGTACTACACGCAATTTTGGTATTTCAGCCATGTTTAGCAGTCTGCGATCGCTTCTGTATGGGAGTAAATCAGGGTTAGGCCAAGCACCTGAAACGACCAAATATCATAATTCAAAAAGCGCAATCGTTGCGACCACCAAAGTTCAATCGGATTAAAATCAGGAAAATACGGTGACATATTGAGAACACTGGCACTTTTTGATTGAATCAATGATTCAATAGAAGCTACTTTGTCAGATGACACATTATCCATAACAACTACCACACCCACCCATAATTGAGGGGTAAACATTTTTGGATAAATACTTCAAATGCATTTCCATCCATTGAGCCATTCATCGTCATGACAGCTAAAACTTTTGTTAAGCTTATTGCTGCAATAACCGTTACTTTCGCACCTTTATAAAATGGTTTTAAATCATAGACTCTTTGACCGCTGTTTCTTCGAACATGAGTTCGTGTTCAACCAAGTAAAACACCCATTTCCATCAATGAAAATCAAGTTTTCCGGGTATATAGCAATCCTATTTCAGTTGTGAAAACTATCGAACCGCCTTCGCTCTTGGCGTCTCCGAAGGAGAAGCCAAGAGCGCTAAGAAAAGAAACAGAGAATTTGATAAATCATTTAGGACTGCTATATAGCTTTAACTTTCTCCCAAAGTTCCCACCTTAGCTTTTGGATTCTTCCCGTAGCACATTGACTACTACGCACTGTCTTTTTTTTGTGTCAAATTTTGTCTTTGCAACGCGCGACAGATAGCACTAGTGCTTAGAGGATGCTTTAAGAGGATATTTTGCTCTCACGATTAGCACATCAAAGGCTGTACGTACGGGTTTAAACCTTAATTTTTCCTTGTATTTAACCCAAGTCAAAACGGCAAAATAATACCTGACGGGACTTTTAAAACATCCTCTCAGCTATCCGAAAATAGTCCCCAATTTGTAGTTATTCAAAACTCATCATCATCCTCAACTGAACAAACAATAAAAGATCAGGTAAAAACTTATTATCTTTTATTGTTTGTTGTATTGTATGTCGCTAAGACTAATTAAATTATTGCCTTGTTAAGTAGTGGAAAACCCAATTTTTCCCGTTGTTCGACATAAAGTTGCGCTACCCTTCGCGCCAAATACCGAATCCTAGCTATGTAGCGAGTTCGCTCCGTGACCGAAATCACACCTCTTGCATCTAACAAGTTAAACATGTGCGAACACTTCATAACATAATCTAGGCTAGGCAACACTAGTCCTCGCTCGGTTAATTGTTGAGCTTCCTGCTCATACATATTAAATAGTGTCAGCAGCATCTCAGGATTAGAGGCTTCAAAATTGTAAACACATTGCTCAATCTCTCCTTGGAGGTGAACATCGCCATAAGTAATATTGTCTGTCCAACGAATCTTAGTGAATGCTTCCACTTGTTGGAGGTACATCGTCAGTCGTTCCAAACCATATGTAATTTCAATGGAAACAGGACGGCAATCAATTCCTCCACACTGCTGGAAGTAAGTAAACTGAGTAACTTCCATTCCATCTAGCCAAACTTCCCACCCAGTACCCCAAGCACCCACCGTCGCATCTTCCCAATTATCCTCAACAAACCGGATATCGTGGTCTTCTGGACGAATCCCCAAAGCTCTGAGGGAATCGAGATAAATTTCTTGGATATTATCTGGGGAAGGCTTAATTAAAACTTGGAACTGATAATAGTGTTGAAAGCGATTGGGATTTTTACCATAACGTCCATCAGTAGGACGACGACAAGGTTCAACATAAGCCACAGCCCAAGGTTCTGGTCCTAACGCTCTTAAAAAAGTATGGGGGTTTTTAGTGCCTGCTCCCTTCTCAATGTCATATGGCTGGGCAGTTAAACAACCGCGATCGCCCCAGAATTTATGCAATACAGCTATTACTGACTGAAAAATCACGAGCTTAGTAATCCTCAAATTTTCGGATGGGTTAATTCTAGTGGGTTAAAAGGGTTGTGGGGAGTAGGATTTGGGTGGTTTAGGAAAAGTCCCAAAATATTTTTTGAGAAAACAGTTGACAAGAAGTTGTGCACTCGCTATATTGAATAAG
>NZ_JAOWRF010000206.1 GCF_025753815.1 Plectonema radiosum NIES-515
CCCCCTGTCCCCCCTCTCAAGAACTCTCCCCCTGAAAGTTGGACAATTTGGCAACTGTTTTTCAAACTTTCATATAGACTAGATACAAACTTAGAAAGCAAATAAAACAACTAGTGTACGCTTTACGACAAGGGCAACAAGCGAATTTCAGCAACTCACAAAACCAGCCACCCTTAATCGATCCCTCCGTGATCAGAGCAGCTGGACAAATATATTACACCTACTGCGAGGTGCATCCCGAAATAGTTGGACAAGCTTCAGGAGTAGCAATTAATCGAGTTACTCTTCGCGGTAAAGTAATTTTTACTGGTCAACCAGTCCTCTTACCGCAAGAATGTTTTGTGCCTTTAAATCAAATTGAATCCTGCATGTATTAGTTCATTAGTCATTAGTCATTGCTCATTAGTCATTAGTCATTAGTCAAGAGTAAATATTGAGTGTCTCTCGACAAACGACAAAAAATAAAGCACAAATGACAAAGGACAAATGATAAATGACTATATGGACTTGTTGATACTCGTCCCCACGAGTGTAATTGTCTTCGCTTTAGGTGCATGTATCGGTAGCTTTATCAACGTTGTAGTTTATCGGCTACCTGCTAAATTGTCGATTCTCTTTCCTCCTTCTCGCTGTCCCCATTGCTTGAGACAGCTAAAAGCACACGATAACGTTCCTGTGCTGGGTTGGCTATGGTTAAGAGGTCGCTGTCGTTATTGTCAAAGTAAGATTTCTGTCCGTTATCCGGTGATAGAAGCGATAACGGGCATAGTATTTTTACTAATTTTATTTTTATTTAAAGTTTCAATTTTAACAATCGGCTATTGGGCTTTTTCTAGTTGGTTATTAGCGCTATCCCTCATCGACTTTGATACAATGATTCTGCCCAATCAATTAACAAAGTCTGGGTTAGTGTTGGGGATTGTGTTTCAAATGATTGTTGGTTTTTTACCAGAAGCTAGCTGGAGTGGATTAATTCATCATTTGATGCGGGGGATAGTGGGAGCAGTATTAGGCTTATGGTTATTTGATGCGATCGCTATATTTGGTTCTATCGCTTTTAGAAAAACAGCGATGGGTGGAGGTGATGCGAAACTAGCAGCGATGATGGGAGCTTGGTTAGGTTGGAAGCTTTTGCTTTTAGCTGGTTTTCTTGCCTGTACCCTCGGAGCCTTAGCAGGTAGTAGTGCAATTATATTATCAAAAAAGAAGTGGGGACAAAAGATGCCTTTTGGTCCGTTTCTCGCTTTCGGAGCTGCGATCGCTCTTTTTGGTGGTGAAGCAATTTTATCTAGCTATATCAGGTTATTTTTCCCCGTTATTTGATAGAAATGGGAAATGGGGAATGGGCAGTTAAAAGTCAAAATTTACCTCTGTCCTCCAAGGAGTCCCCCTGTCCCCCTCACTCCCCCCATCTCCCCGACTGTAACCACCATTACGCCATCTGTCTTTTAGCTTTTGGTAATATCAAGTGGTGATTAAGTAAGTGGGCAAAATTAAATGTAAAATACTCTCCTGATTCGTAGTGAGCGGTTTACCCTTCGGGTTCACCAGTCGAGGAAATGGGGGAAACCCCCTTTCTGCGCGCTGGCTCACCGCTCGTCGCTCTTGGATTTTAACGGCTTAAGCCGTTACTACGTTAAGGAGCGTTTATTTATCCCCATATAGAATAACTCTCTTAAATAGCCCAACCAAATTATCCATTGGTGAGCCTGCAAAGGGTGAGGTACATGCTGACTCTCAATAAGAAAGCAACAAAAATTATTAATTTGGAGGGTGTTACTACAACTCCTTTTTCAAGAGCGATCGCGTCTATGAAAGAAATGCAAAACTGCTGAGAAATTCCTTAAAAAAGGAATAACAGACTTGAATTGGTTTATGTATTTTCGTTAAGCTGGCACTATTCGTCACATGGGAAAGTCGATTAGCGCAGAGAAGACAAATTGGAATAAGTGGTCAGGAGTTATTTGTCAATCGTGATTCGTCGTATATTTATTCACAAAGGACAATCATATAAAAGACCACGCAAAGCGGATTGATCTGTTTTGAACTTAGTACACACTTGCATAAGATAAAAATGGCAAACAACGAAGAATCACGCGGTTTAAAGTCTTTGTTAGATTGGTTTGCAAATCGACGTAAATCAGGCTCTATCAGTGTTGAACGCCAAGAACGGGAAATTGCTGATGGGTTGTGGAATAAATGTCCCAAATGTGGTGTATTGACATATACCAAAGACCTGAAGGCGAATCAGATGGTTTGCACTGAATGTGAACATCATAATCGAGTGGATAGCGATGAGCGCATCCGCCAATTGATAGATGCGAATACGTGGAAAGCAATGGATGAGAATTTGCGTCCTGCCGATCCTCTGCAATTTCGCGATCGCAAACCTTATAGCG
The DNA here is from genome assembly GCF_025753815.1 of Plectonema radiosum NIES-515. Taxonomy (GTDB): domain Bacteria; phylum Cyanobacteriota; class Cyanobacteriia; order Cyanobacteriales; family Nostocaceae; genus Hassallia; species Hassallia radiosum_A. Next base: position 2,400 of record NZ_JAOWRF010000206.1, read on the forward strand.
ATCGCTTGCGAGAAACCCAAGAAAAACTTGGCTTAATTGATGCTGTAAAAACTGGTTTAGGTGAAATCAATAAATTACCCATCGCTCTTGGAGTCATGGACTTCCGATTTATGGGTGGTAGCATGGGTTCTGTTGTCGGTGAAAAACTCACCCGCTTAATAGAGACGGCGACTCAACGGCGATATCCTGTAGTTATCATCTGCACCTCTGGTGGTGCAAGAATGCAAGAAGGAATGCTTTCACTGATGCAGATGGCGAAAATCTCCGCAGCCCTACAACGTCATCGAGAAGCACGACTATTGTATATTCCCGTTTTAACCAATCCTACCACAGGCGGCGTCACTGCTAGTTTTGCCATGTTGGGTGATATGATTTTGGCAGAACCAAAAGCAATGATCGGTTTTGCGGGTCGGCGAGTGATTGAGCAAACCCTCCGCGAAAAACTGCCCGATGATTTTCAAACTGCTGAAGACTTGTTGAAACACGGTTTTGTCGATGATATCGTACCCCGTACCCAGTTAAAAAACACTTTAGCGCAGCTGATTTCCCTACACCAGCCAGCACCAAGCACCCCTCATATGCTGTTGTGGGATACTAGTAGATCGTTCAGCTCCACCACTGTTGAGTAAGGCAGGGGAGTGGGGGAGTGGGGGAGTGGGGGAGTGGGAGACAAGGCAGACAAGGCAGACAAGACAGACAAGGCAGACAAGGCAGACAGAGGTAACTTTTAACTCCCAACTCCCCACTCCCTACTCCCAACTCCCAACTCCCAACTCCCAACTCCCAACTCCCAACTCCCCACTCCCAACTCCCAACTCCCCACTCCCAACTCCCAACTCCCAACTCCCAACTCCCAACTCCCCACTCCCCACTCCCCAC
>NZ_JAOWRF010000025.1 GCF_025753815.1 Plectonema radiosum NIES-515
CTCCCTCTCCCCCCCTCCCCCTCTGGTACCTCAACGATAAAATTAAAAGCTTCACACCTGATTATGTTAGACAGTTTGACTATGCAAACCACACAAATATTTAATTGCGTTACTTGTCCCTACCCAAATCCTGATGCTTCGGTGCGTTTATTCTGCTTTCCCTACGCAGGAGGTAGTTCTCTGATTTTTCGTCCGTGGTTGAGAAGTCTACCTACAACTGTCGAAGTTTGTCCCATCGAACTTCCGGGACGGGGACTCCAAATGAGGTTAACTCCTTTCTCACGGTTACAACCGTTGATTTCGACTTTAGCTTCTGCCCTCTTGCCATATTTAGACAAACCATTCGCTTTTTTCGGTCATAGTCTCGGTGGGTTGGTCTGTTTTGAACTTGCTCGTCAACTTCGTAGAGAGCATAATCTTAGTCCAGTTCACCTATTTGTTTCTGCTAGGTGCGCTCCTCACATCCCGTCACGAAAGCCAGCTATTCACGCACTACCAGACACTGAGTTCATTGAAGAACTGCGCCGTCTCAATGGTACACCGGATTCAGTATTGCAGAATACTGAATTGATGGAACTGCTCATCCCGATTCTACGGGCAGATTTTGCAGTGTTGGAAACTTATGTTTACGCCCAGGAACTGCCACTTGAATGTCCAATTACTGTTTTTGGTGGGTTACAAGACAAAGAAGTAGGTCTTCAAGAATTGGAAGGATGGCGATCGCACACCATAGCTGCTTACAATTTACAGATGTTCCGTGGGGATCATTTTTTTATCCAATCGGAACAACTACTTTTACTTCAAACTTTAGCTCAACATTTGCACGCGCTAACTTAAGTTTTGGATTTTTTTTTACGCAAAGGTACGCGAAGTTTGGCGCAGAGGTACGCAGAGAAGATACGATCGAATGGACAAACGTCGTGAAAAACAATTATTAGACATCTCCGAAAAATATGCGTTATCCAAACCCCAAGAGACGCGAAATTTCGCGTCTCTACATTGTTTTCCAACAGATGTCTATTGTGACGTCACAATAATTGTTTTCCGGAGATGTCTATTTTCTTTTTTGTAAACTACATTCGCTTTTGAATTAGCCTGATTCAAAAGCTGCTATTGTTTTTGAGTAGCGATCGCCAGTCTTGCACCTTTTACCTGACGCACTTTATCCATCACCGCCACAACCTTACCATGTGCAACGGTTTCATCGGCATTAATTACTACTATTGCCTCCGGGTTTGTACTAATTAAATTACGTACTTGTTCAGTCAGCGCATCAATGGTTGTCGGCTTTTTGTTCAAGCTCACCTGTGCTTGGGAATCTATGGTAATAGTGATTCTTGGGGAAATTTGAGATTGTTGAGATGTGGTAGCTTTCGGCAAGTTTACTGGTAAACCTTCCTGTCGAGTTAAAAACAGGGTTGACATGATAAAAAAGGTCAAAATTGCAAATATCACATCAATCATCGGCACGATATTTATTTGCGGTGGAATATCAGGTTCATCTGGTAGTTGCATATAATTTTTCTCCTTCGTAACGACGGCGATAAAGTAGTTCTAATTGTCCCCCATATTCTTGCATAAAGGCGATTTGACGGGCGTTGCATAATAAGGTATGGTTCTATCCCTCTGTTTAGTTAATTCAAACCGCAATCACCAACGCCGATTATGGAGGAGCAATATTACGATGGCATATAGTGACTTTACGCTGGAAATGGTGCTTGAACAGTTCAATATCACCATTCGGGAGACTCGTTCCCTAATTCAAAGTCAACCCGTACAACCGACGGAACTACTAGTAGCGATTCTGGAACGGGAAATGCCTTGGGCGATCGCAGTGGGTTCTGAAATTGCTCGTTATAGCGGGATTATTGCCCAAGTGCTCCTAGAGGTGAGAGAGATGAAACAGCAGCAGATAAGTTTATTTGCTGGTAAAGAATTTAACGTAGACCCGGAACGCAAGTTAAATGGCTACTGTGATTTTTTAATTAGCCTTAGTCCCATTCAGTCGGTGATTCAAGCTCCAGTTGTGGTGATTGCGGAAGCCAAACGTGGTATTTTAGAAAATGGGCTAGGACAATGTGCCGCCGCTATGGTAGCAGCACAACAGTTTAATCAAACCCACAATCTTGCTATTCCCTCTGTCTACGGTTGTGTAACCAACGGCAGTAGTTGGAAATTCCTCAAGCTCTCAGGAAGTGAACTTGTGGTTGATATTACTGAATATGACATAACACCTATTGATCGCCTTTTAGGAATTTTGTTGGCAACGCTCGCAACTGATTAGCAATTAGACATCTCCGTAAATGAACTATGCGTTGCCCGAAACCCTTGATTAGACGTAAGCTAGCTACGTCTCTACATCTTTTCCACTCCTATGTCTATTAGTGTGAATAACAATTCAAAATTCAAAACCCTTTACCCCTCTTAAAATTGCCCATTGTCCAACTTTAATTTTTCAAAAGCCTCTAGGGGAACCTTCACCACGAGGATCGGCTGCTCCTTCTAAGGTTCCATCTGGGGTGACAACGATCGCGTTAGCATTACCCCAAGGAGTAGTTTCCTTAATATTTTGTCCGCGACGCCGTAAGTCTTGCAGAGTCACAGCATCTAAACCCCAAGGTTCGGTTCGCAAGTCATCGGGAAGCCATTGATGATGTATGCGTGGCACAGAAACAGCTGCACCTGCATCCATGTTGTATTCCAAGACATTCAAGATGACTTGCAGCACTTGGGTAATGATGGTACCACCTCCCGGCGCACCCACCGCCATGCGGAGGCGATTATTTTCGGTGATAATTGTCGGAGTCATGCTGGATAAAGGAGTTTTGCGGGGTGCGATCGCATTCGCTTCATTACCCACCAAACCATAAGCATTTGGTACTCCCGGAGCAGCTGCAAAATCATCCATCTCATCATTGAGCAAAATACCAGTTCCCGACGCTACCACCCCAGAACCAAAAGCATAGTTTACCGTAAAAGTCAAACTAATCGCGTTACGCTGTTCATCCACAACGTTAATGTGGGTAGTTTCCGGAGACTCGTAGGGAAGACGAGGGGATGAGGGGGATGAGGTGACAAGGGGACAAGGTGACAAGGGGACAAGGTGACAAGGAGACAATGAGAATAATTCTTTCCCCCCCTGTCCCCCTGTTCCCCTCCCCCCCTCCCCCTTGGGACAAAGAATCCA
>NZ_JAOWRF010000106.1 GCF_025753815.1 Plectonema radiosum NIES-515
CCTCTTCCTTTATGACTTCATCTAGGCTATAACTACTAAGTAGTTCAACGTCAAACTCTAGTTTGAACAGGCTTTTTCTCAAAAAAAATGCCAATAAATACGTAATTAATGTATCTATTCAGTGCATTTGCGGAATTATATAAATAAAACTGTCATCCTCCTAAAGAGATATTACTATAGGGATAGTGACGATCTTACCTGCGGACTTTTTTAGATATCCGGATAGTGACTTGTTTAAAGCTCTCAAGGTAGCGCGATCGCGCTACTACCAATCGTAAACAAACCAAGCTCAAAGCAAGTTTTTGGCAGATGTGTATGACTGTGAGAAAAATTTTAGGTATGCAACATTCTCAAGCCATCACCCTTACACCTTCCCTGTTTGTTGAAGCGAGCAACAACCATAAATAAGACAAGGGCAAGTTGTAATTAAGTAATTGTTAGGAAAATTTTATGAATAGCTTAACTGTTAAAAACGAAGCAAGAAGGCTTGAGGCTCTGCGTCAGTATCAAATTCTCGACACTCCACCAGAAGAAGTATTTGACGACCTGGCATTTTTAGCCGCGCAAATTTGTGGCACAGCGATCGCCGCAATTAATCTCATAGACAGCAACCGTCACTGGTTCAAAGCCAAAATTGGGCTGGATGTCCAGCAAATGCCTAGAGATATGGGTTTTTGTCCGTTTTGCATCGAAAAATACGATGCTTTGGTTATTCCAGACACCTTGGCTGATGAACGATATGCTTGTAATCCTGTAGTTACGTCTGAACCCTACGTAAGATTTTACGCTGGTGTACCTTTGATAACACCAGGCGGAGAAGCCATTGGGACTGTGTGTATAGTCGATCAAAAACCACGCGAAATTAATGACGAACAGTTAGAAGCACTCAAAGCTATTAGCCGTCTGATAATTAGACAATTAGAAATTCGGCGGAATTTAATTGAATTAGCAAGCATTAAAACTGACTATAAGCAAGCAAAAGAAGCACTACATCAAAGTGAATGTACACTCCGCAGCTTTTTTGACAGCGCACCAATGATGATGGGAACTGTGGAGCTAAGGTATGACGACATCCGGCATATTTATGATAATGCTGCTAGCGCCAAATTTTTTGGAGTCACTCCCGAAGCGATGAAAAATCGCTTTGCGAGCAATATGGGTGTACCTCAAAAGTATGTACGTCAGTGGATTAATTATTACCATCAAGCAGAAAAAACGCGATCGCCTGTCAGCTTTGAATATCTTCACGAAACTGGAGATGCTAAAAAATGGTTAAGAGCTACTGTCTCCTCAATTGCTGCATGCTGCCATAACCCTCAGAGATTTGCTTATGTAATCGAGGATATCACAGAGCGCAAGCAAGCCGAAAAAGAACGCTTACAAATATTGGCACGGGAACAAGCAACGCAAAATAGAATTACAAATATTTTTGAAAGTATTGCCGATGGCTTTTTTGCTTTAGATCATGAATGGCGCTTCACCTATATTAATAAACAAGCCGAGCCGTTATTACAAAGAAGCAAAGAAGAACTACTTGGCAAAAATATTTGGGATGAGTTTCCCGATGCTGTGGATTCTAAATTTTACCGAGAATATCACTCTTCAGTAACTCAGCAAATTAGCGTTCAATTTGAAGAATTCTACCCGCCATTTGATACATGGTTCGCAGTACATGCCTATCCCTCGAAAGAAGGATTATATGTTTATTTTAAAGACATAACCAAACGCAAACAAGCAGAACAGCAAATCCGCGAGCAAGCAGCATTACTTGATATCTCTACAGATGCAATTGTTGTACGAGATTTATCCAACAAAATTTTATTATGGAACAAAAGCGCCGAAAAACTTTATGGTTGGAAAGCAGAAGAAGCTATGTGCCTTAATATTAATCAATTCGATAATGAAAGTTTGCCGCAGCCAGAAATTTTTCAGACTGTTTTGAAAGATAACTCTTGGCAGGGAGAGTTACAAAAATATACCAAATCAGGGAAACAAATCATCGTTGAAAGTCGTTGGACTTTAGTTCGCGATGAGCATCAAAAAGCTAAATCAATTTTGGTTGTAGACACTGACATAACACAGAAAAAACAAATAGAGACGCAAATTTTACGTGCCCAACGGATGGAGAGTATCGGCACACTTGCTAGTGGGATTGCTCACGATTTAAATAATATGCTGTCACCGATTTTGATGTCAGTGCCACTATTAAAGGCAAAACTTTCGGATGAGCGCAGTCACAAGGTACTATCGATAGTAGAAAACAACGCCAAACGCGGTGCAAGTTTGGTTAAACAAGTGCTTTCTTTTGCGCGGGGAATTGAAGGCGATCGCACTGTGCTTCAGCTAAAACATCAGATTTTAGAAATGAAGCAAATTATGGAGCAAACATTTCCCAAATCAATTACACTTGAGAAAGAAATTCAACCAGACTTATGGCAAATTTGTGGCGATAGTACCCAAATACATCAGGTATTGATGAATTTGTGTGTCAATGCTCGTGATGCTATGCCGAATGGTGGGACATTAAACATTTCTGCAAAGAATATTTTCATTGATGAAAACTTTGCCAGAATGCAACTTGATGCCAAAATTGGTTATTACATACTCTTGAGCGTTGCAGATACAGGAATTGGCATTTCTCAAGAAACGTTAGAGAGAATTTTTGAGCCATTTTTCACCACAAAAGAGTTTGGTAAAGGTACAGGTTTAGGACTTTCAACAGTAATGGGCATTGTGAAAGGTCACGGAGGCTTTATCACCGTGTCAAGTGCGCTAAACAAAGGTACAAAATTTCAAGTTTATTTGCCAGGGGTGAATACAGATGCAATCCGGCAAGAAGAAAATCAGGAAATACTCACCGGACATGAAGAATTGATTTTGATTGCCGATGACGAAGCCTCGATTCGCGAGATTACCACAACCTCTTTAGAAAAATATAATTATAAAGCAATTACTGCAAGTGATGGCATTGAGGCGATCGCACTCTACGCCCAGCATAAAAACGAAATTAAAGCCGCAATTATTGATATGATGATGCCAAACATGGATGGAGCCACCACCATTAACACTTTGAAAAAAATGAATCCCCTACTGCCTATTATTGCAGTCAGTGGATTGCCAACAAGCGAGCAAGTCTTATTAAATAAAACATATCAGCACGCAGCCTTTTTGCCAAAACCCTATACCACACAAGAATTATTACAAAGTTTACATCAAGTCCTTAATTAATAGGCATTGGGCATAAGGCATTGGGCATTAGACATCTCCAGATTCATACGTAGAGACGTAGCACAGAATAGTCTCTACGAGGGTTTGGGACAACGCATAGTTCATTTTTGGAGATGTCTATTAGACAAACGTCGTGAAAAAATGTAGAGACGTACCACAGAATCGTCTGTTGGCTTTGTGGTAACTAACTACGAGTTTATTATATTTATGTTTTTCGTGTGACAGTTGTGTAAGTTCTATTCCCTCTTGACTATTGACTCTTGACTCATGCCAAACCTAATTCTGGTTGTAGACGACGACGATTTAATAAGAATGCAGCTGTGCGAATTGATGCAACAAGCAGGATATCAAGTGGCAGAAGCAAGTAATGGTTCCGAAGCGCTAGCTGCTTATACTCGCCTACAGCCAGAAATAGTGCTGATTGATGGTATGATGCCGGTGATGGATGGATTTACCTGCTGCGCTGAATTACAAAAACTTCCTGGTGGTGCAAACACACCCATTCTAATGATTACCGCTCTTTACGATCAAACATCTATAGAGCGCGCTTTTGCAGTCGGTGCGACTGACTATATTACTAAACCGATTCAATGGGAAGTATTGCGTCAACGAGTCAGTCGTTTGATGCAAGCTAGCCTTCATTTAAAGGCATTACGACAGCAAACAGAGCAAGCGCAACTGCGAGAAGCGCAATTGCGGATGGCATTAGATGCAGCTCGCATGGGTACTTGGGATTGGGATGTCCTCACCAATCAAATAACTTGGTCAGATAATTTAGAAGTGCTATTTGGCTTAGAACAAGGTAGTTTTGAGAGTACTTATGCAGCTTTTATTGAATGTGTACATCCCGAAGATCGCAATTTGATCAGTCGCTCCGTAATCCAGGCAATTCGGGAAGAGGCAGAATACGACATCGAATATCGCTTTGTTGCCTCTGACAATAGCCTGCGTTGGGCAGGAAGTAAAGGAGTTGTTTTTCGCGACTCCAGAGGGATGGCACAGCGAATGTCTGGGGTAACAATCGATATCACCAAGCGCAAGCAAGCGGAAGAAAGGCTGGAACTTTACGCTAATCGTCAAGCTTTGGTGGCAGAACTCAGCCAAAGCGCTTTAGCTGGTACAGATTTAACTATATTAATGAATTCAGCCGTGAGGCTGATTGCCCAATCGCTCCAGGTTGAGTATTGCAAAGTTTTAGAACTAATGCCAAATGGTGAGGCATTATTGTTACGGGCGGGTGTAGGCTGGCAACCAGGGCTGGTAGGAAAGGCGATGGTCGGTGCTGATATAAATTCCCAAGCTGGCTACACTTTGTTTGCCGCTGAACCTGTTATTGTCAATGATTTGCGTACAGAAACGAGGTTCACAGGACCGCAACTACTGCACGAGCATCAGGTAGTTAGCGGAATGTCGGTTATTATTCACGGGTTAGAGCGTCCTTTTGGCGTTTTAGGGGCACACACAACACAAGCACGCAACTTCAGCCGAGACGAAATTTATTTTCTCCAAGCTGTTGCTAATATTTTGGCTACAGCCATTGACCGTAAAAAGATGGAAGATGCTCTCAAAGAAAGTGAGCAACGCTGGCACTTAGCCGTGCAAGGTACTAATGATGGTATCTGGGATTGGAACGTTAAAACATCAGAAGTTTTCTTCTCAACTCGCTGGAAAAAAATGCTCGGTTATGAAGAGCAAGAGATTTCCAACGATTTAGATGAATGCTTAACACGAGTACATCCTGATGATGTGGTTCAGGTGACACAACTTATTCAAGACCACTTTGCCAAAAGAACTCCGTTTTACATCAGTGAGCATCGAGTGCGGTGTAAAGATAATACTTATAAATGGATTTTAGCTCGCGGTCAAGCACAGTGGGATGAAGATGGTAATGTAATCAGAATGGCTGGTTCTTATACGGATATTACTGAGCGCAAACTCGCAGAAGAACAACTGTACCAAAGTGAAGAGCGTTTCCAGATAGTTGTCCGTGCAACGAATGATGTTGTCTGGGACTGGAATTTATTGACAAATCAGATGTGGTGGAATCAAAATGTGCAGACACTTGGTTACTCGAAAGAAAATATTAGTTTAGATACTAAGTGGTGGCAAGAACACATACACCCAGAGGATAGGCAGAGGGTTGTTTATAATATGAACGCAGCGACGAAGAGTGGTCAGCAATTTTGTTCTAATGAATACCGCTTTTTGCGTGGCGATAGTACTTATGCTGATATTTTAGATCGCGGTTATGTCGTTTATGACAATAGTGGCAAGGCAGTGCGGATGATTGGGGCGATGATGGACATGAGCGATCGCAAGCGAGTACAAGAAGAATTAGTCAAACAAAACATGCGATCGCAATTGTTCAACGATGTCACTGTAAAAATTCGCGAATCTTTAGATATTGACGAAATTCTCCATACCAGCGTCACCGAAGTGCAAGAACTGCTACACGCAGACCGTGTAGTTATTTTTCGCTTGTGGTCGGATGGTTCGGGAACCATAGTCAAAGAAGCTGTAGTTCCCGGTTTCCCTGTGCTTCAGGCACAGAATATTATCGACCCTTGCTTTAATGAACATTACATCGAAAAATACCGCCACGGCAGAATTGGTTCTATTCACGACATAGACAAAGCTAACATCGATCCTTGCTACTATCAAATGCTGCAATCGTTTGGTACTAAAGCTAATTTAGTTGTGCCGATTCTCTTTAAAAATCAACTTTGGGGACTGCTAGTTGCCCATCAGTGCGCTCATCCTCGCAATTGGACTACCTGGGAAATAGAACTTTTACGACAACTAGCAGATCAAATTGGTATTGCTGTCTCCCAAGGGCAACTTTTAGAACAAGAAACTCGGCAACGTGAAGAATTAGCCCGTTCTAATGATGAACTACAACAATTTGCTTTTATTGCCTCCCACGATTTACAAGAACCACTGCGGAAAATAAAAACATTTGGCGATCGCTTAAAAGCTACTTGCGGTCATGCATTCACTGAACAAGGAAGCGATTATCTCGAACGGATGCAAAACGCGGCTCAACGAATGCAAACTTTGATTGAAGACTTGCTGACACTTTCACGAGTTACCACCAGAGCGCAACCTTTTGTATCTGTAGATTTAGCACAAGTAACACAAGAGGTCTTGTCTGATTTAGAAGTGACTATCCAGCAATCCCACGCATGTGTAGAACTAGGTGAGTTAGCCACCGTTACCGCCGATCCGTTCCAGATGCGCCAATTGTTACAAAACTTGATTGGCAACGCCATCAAATTTCACGGCACACAAGAACCGCCTTTTGTTAAAATCTACACTGAAGCTACTAGAGCAATTAACGGTTTAGAATTTTGTCAGATCATCGTCGAAGATCGAGGTATTGGATTTGACGAAAAGTATCTGGGTCGGATATTTAACATTTTTCAACGTCTCCACGGTCGCAGCGAATATGAAGGCACTGGCATCGGTTTAGCTATCTGCCGCAAAATTGCCGAACGTCATAACGGAAGCATCACTGCTATTAGTCAACCCGGAGCAGGGGCAAAATTTCTTGTCACTTTACCAATGTAATTGCCTTTGCCCATTTTTTATTGCTCGCCAGGGTTTATCATACCCCCATAGGGATATTTAATCATACAGCACTACTTGATAATTTGTTGCGATTTAATACCAACTAGACACAATCACCAGCGCTAAGGAGAAAATTCATAGTGAAGGGTCGGCAAACAACCGTCACAATTTTGATGGCGGATGATGATGAAGACGACTGTTTATTAGCTCGTGAAGCATTGGCAGAAAGCCGATTGTCAAATGAGCTACACATTGTAAGTGATGGTGAAGAACTGATGGATTATCTGTACCACCGTGGTCAGTATACCAATCCGAAAGTTGCACCGCGTCCGGGTTTGATTTTGCTCGATTTAAACATGCCAAAAAAAGACGGTAGGGAAGCACTCAGAGAAATTAAGGCTGATGCTAATCTGAGAAAAATTCCCATTGTCGTTTTGACGACCTCCAGAGCCGAAGAAGATATTTACCGTACTTACGATTTGGGTGCAAACTCCTTCATCATTAAGCCTGTCACCTTCGGCTCTTTAGTTGAGGTAATGAAGACGATAGGCAAATACTGGTTTGAAATTGTGGAACTACCACTAGAAGTAGTGGGAGGGAGAAATGAACAACAGTCCAATCAAAGTTCTTCTAGTTGACGATGACGAAGATGATTATATTTTGACTCGTGATTGGTTCGATGAATTTCAGGTAGCTGGTAGCGAACTGGAATGGGTGAGTAGTTATGCAAAAGCTAGAGACGCGATCGCTCAAAATCGTCACGATATCTATTTGGTTGATTATCGTTTGGGTGAGGGGAATGGATTGGAGTTGTTAAGCGAAGCGATCGCCAATAATTGCACCGCTCCGATTATTTTACTCACCGGTAAAGGAGATAGAGAAATAGATATCGAGGCAATGAAAGCCGGTGCAGCCGATTATTTAGAAAAAAGTCAGCTGTCAGCACCTTTGTTAGAGCGCTCGATTCGCTATGCGATAGAGCGCAAACAAACAGAACAGAAAATCCGCGAACAAGCTGCTTTACTTGATATCGCTACCGATGCTATTTTCGTGCGCGATTTAGACAATAAAATTTTATTTTGGAACAAAGCAGCCGAACGTTTATATGGTTGTAGGAAAGAAGAAGCGATCGGCAAAAGAATCCAAGATATTTGGCAAAATAAACATGCACTCCAACTGCAAGAAGCCCTCAATATTCTGATGAAAAATGGCTCTTGGGAAGGAGAGTTATATCAAACAACTAAATACGATAAAGAAATTATCGTCGAAAGCCGCTGGACACTAGTACCATTTGACAAAAAGTCACAATCTATTCTAGTTGTTAACACTGATATTACCCAGAAAAAACAACTGGAAGCGCAATTCTTACGCGCCCAGCGATTAGAGAGCATTGGCACCTTAGCTAGCGGTATCGCTCACGACCTAAACAACGTCCTCGCGCCGATTTTAATGACCGCACAGCTTCTAGAAACACAGCTGCATGATGCGCGGAGTAAGCGACTGCTGCCGATATTAGTAACCAACGCCAAACGTGGGGCGAATTTAGTCAAGCAAGTATTATCTTTTACTCGCGGTGTCGAAGGCGATCGCACAATCTTACAATTAAAGCACTTAATATTAGAAATTCGCCAAGTTATTAAAGAAACATTTCCTAAATCAATAGAAGTTGACTGCGAAACCTCACGAAATCTTTGGACTGTTTCTGGAGATGCTACCCAACTGCATCAGGTACTAATGAATTTGTGTGTTAATGCTCGTGATGCTATGCCCAATGGTGGAACTTTGACAATCTCTGCCCAAAATTTTCTCGTAGATGAGCATTATGCTAAAATGCATATTGACGCGAAAATTGGTTCTTATATCGTCGTTGTAGTTGCTGATACCGGAATTGGCATTACACATGAAGTATTAGACCGAATTTTTGAGCCATTTTTTACCACTAAAGAACTCGGTAAAGGCACAGGTTTAGGACTTTCCACAGTACTTGGTATTGTCAAAAGTCACGGTGGTTTTATCAATGTATACAGCGAGGTCGGGAAAGGCAGCAAATTTGAAGTATATTTACCTGCCCAAGAAACAACAGAAACCCCCGAAGAAAAAGAACTAGAATTGCCACACGGCAGCGGAGAATTGGTTTTGGTCATCGATGATGAACCTTCCATTCGAGAGATTACCAAAACATCCCTAGAAGCCTATAACTACAAAGCCATAACCGCTAACGATGGCATAGAAGCGATCGCCCTTTATGCAGAATATCGCGATAAAATATCTATTGTCTTAACAGATATGCTAATGCCCTCAATGGATGGCATCACAACCATTCGCACCTTACACAAAATTAACCCTAAGGTCAAAATTATCGCCATCAGCGGACTTGCTACTAGCGATAAAATGAATGCAGCATACGATTTAGGAATCAAAGCTTTTTTATCCAAACCTTACACCGCAAAGCAATTGTTGGAAACAATTAATACAGTTAAAAATAATTAGTTGATAGTTGTTGGTTGATAGTGGTTAGTTGATGGTTGTTAGTTGATGGTTGTTAGTTGATAGTTGTTAGTTGATAGTTGTTTCTCTACTTTCTATTCCCCATTCCCCATTCCCCATTCCCCATTCCCCATTCCCCATTCCCCATTCCCCATTCCCCATTCCCCATTCCCAATGACTAATCCCCAATTAACTCCACTGCATCTCGTCCATCCCAATCTTGCAGGTAAACTTTCACAACCTCTTCCTTCGCAGTGGGTAGTTGCTTACCGATAAAATCAGGATGAATCGGTAACTCACGATGACCTCTGTCTACCAGCACAGCTAAACGAATCACTTCTGGTCTGCCATACTCTTGTATTGCATTCAAAGCAGCACGAATTGTCCGTCCTTTAAAAATTACATCATCGACAAGGACAACGGTTTTTCCTGTCAGGTCAATGGAAATATCACTTTTTGCCGGAGTTCGCAAGCCAATTTGGTCAAGGTCATCCCGATATAATGTAATATCTAATGCTCCTACTGACACGGATACGTTTTCGAGTGTCTCAATCTGACGTGCTAGCAATTCGGCTAACAATGCACCTCTAGAATAAATACCCAATAGTACTAAGTCGGATAAATCACGCGTCCTTTCGACGATTTGAGAGGCAAGACGGGTTACGGTACGACGTATTTCTTCTGCTGAGAGAATTTCAACGACTTTGGCAGACATAATCATAAACAATACCCTGAGTTAGTGATTATACCGTTTTTTGGAGGGAGTGGGGAATGGGGAATGGGGAATGGGGAATGGGGAATGGATAATTTTTATCTTGGGTTGTGTAGCCAGTTCATCAAGATTTATTTAGATCATTACCTTTTTAGGAGCAAAAAGAATAGAGATGTAGTTGAAAACAACCAGAGTAAAAAGCAATATCGAGTTAATTGCAAAGCTTTGTAGATGTGAGTTGGTGCGATCGCATAAATCCCATCTCCTAGTAGTGGTTTAGATGAAGCTATACCGCGATACCAGTTTGTACCTCCCATTTGTACACCTAAAATAGCAGCATAACAGCACTCACTCCAACCCGAATTAGGACTCGAGTCTTTAATCGCATCTCGCTGACAAATTTGCCAAACATGGAATGGTTTACCTGATAAAAGCGCTAACGTTATCACTGTTAACCGACAAGGAAGCCAAGTTAAACAATCTTCTAACCGCGCACTGAACCAACCCAAATAAGTATAGGGAGAAGAGCGGTAGCCCACCATTGAATCAAGTGTACTACTAGCTTTATACGCTAGAGCTAGGGGCGCTGCCCCCACAAATGGCAGAAATGCTCCCACAATTGCATAAAAAAGAGGAGCCATGACCCCATCGGTAGCATTTTCCGTAACTGTTTCGAGAACAGCTCGCAAAATTTCGGCTTCGGTGAGGTTTTCTGTATCTCGTCCTACATAATTACTTAACATAGATCGAGCAGCTTCGATTTGTCCTGCACCTAAAGGTAGTAAAACTGCTTGTGCGGCTGTTCTTAAACTCCTCAAGGCAAAACAGCTAGCCAGAAGAATACTTTCTAATATTATTCCCAATAGCGGATGCAGCAATCTCGCAGTTTGAATTACGAAAGCACCAACAATGCCGCTACCAATTATGAGAACTGTACCTAGTAAAATTCCCGCTATTCGCTGTGTGATGGAATTGTGACAAAATTGAAATGCGAATTTGCTCAAACGAGAAATTACCCATCCCATAACTTGCACTGGATGAGGAAAACCCCAAGGATCGCCGATTAAGTAATCTAAAGTAGCGGCAATGATTAAAATAACAAATGGTGTCATTGGTTAGGGGTCAAAGGTCAAAGGTCAACAGTTAAGAATTTTGAACTCTTGACTATGGACTATAGACTATTGACTATAAACTAAACAATAAAACTGGCTTCTTCCCCTTGAGCTGCTTGCCAACTACGAGCATCATAATAGAGGTCTGCTAGGGTAATACTATATAAAGCTTGTTTAAGTTTTTGCTGTAACCTCTGCCATAAAGTATATGTTACCCAATCTTCCGCTTGTGTTGTTTTCATGTCTTGATGAGGTAATTGGGTAATGTTTTCACCGACAGCTTCTAAAATTTGTCCTACAGAGATTTGTTCTGGCGATCGCGCTAATTTATATCCACCAACATTGCCGCGAATTGATTTTACCAAGCCTGCACGACGCATTTCTATAAGTAATTTTTCTAAATAAGGAGCGGGGATATCTTGACGGTTGGCGATCGCTCTGACAGATACAGGACTATATCCTGCCTGTAAGCTCAAATCTAGTAACGCTTTTACACTATAGTGTCCTTTGGTCGTTAGTTTCATTCAGCAACGCCTTTGTCAGCTTGTAAGTAGTTGGTTATTTAAGTTAGATTACAGCCACTAACCACTAACCACTAACTACCAACTATTGACACGCGGATGGGTTTTGCTTATCATTCTGCGTCTTGTATTATCGCGTTCTGGCAACTGAACAACTTGCCAATCGCTATTAGGCAAAGAAACTTAAACAAATATAGTGTAGCAGTATTTCACAAACTATAGATATATCCATAACAATCTTCTTTAAGATATATTGTCCTGGGAAATATTGGAGAAATCGTAAAAATTCTGTCAGTTCGTGTAATATACTTGGCTAGGCTGAGATAAAAACTAAATAATTCCCACTCACGATTTTGAGCGTGCGAGCTATTTGTCAGCTAAAATAAAATCGATTCAAAAAATTCAACCATTCATTTTCGATCTAAGTTGATGGCTAAACAGAAAAAAATTGAACCCCTAGTCGGGGAAGAACTGCTCCATAAAGTCAAAGAGCTAGAAAACGTTAGCAAGGAAGACAAAGCTAAGAAGTGTGGCTACTATACCATTACCAAAAACGGTATAGAGCGCGTCAACATGATGAAGTTCTTAAATGCCCTAATTGATGCTGAAGGCATTCAGTTGGACAGCGCTCCCAGTGCCAATGGGCGTGGTGGACGTAGTGCTAGTTATAGAATTAGCGTGCAGTCTAATGGTAACTTGCTGATAGGATCGGCATACACAAAACAGATGGGTCTGAAAGCCGGGGATGAGTTTCTAATTACTTTAGGCAAAAAGCACATTCGTCTGAGACAGGTAGACGCAGAAGAAAAAGAAGGTGCTGATGTACTCGAAGAAGCTACAGCTTAAAAAGTAGTCAAGAGTCAAGAGTCAATAATCAATAATCAATAGTCAGAAGTCCATAGTCTATAGTCGATATTTTTTGACTGTTGACTGTTGACTGCTGACTGTTGACTGCTGAGTGTTGACTACTGACGAATAGCTATACCAGTTTTTTGGGTTACTGGTAAATAGTGGTGAATTGCTTTGCGTGTTACTGCTAAATTGCAGGTTAAAGCAATTTGGTCTTTTTGTAGTAAACCTAAAATACGCTCGTGGTTGTCTCGTGCTACCACGGGTAGCTGTTGTAAACCTCGAACAGACATGCGGTCTAAAGCCTCAGATAAGGGTTCATTCCAGTAAGCATAAACAAGTTCTGTACTACAAATTTCCATGAGGCTTTGATTGGATATTTGCGCCTGGATTTCTGTTTGGAAATTTGGATATTCCCAAACAGAAAGGGCGCTGTTAATATTTTCTAAAGAAAGGATACCCACTAATCGCTCTGCCTCATCAATTACTAAAGCACTCATATGGCGATCGCGTGTCATTTCCAAAGCTGCCTCTAACACCTTCATGGTTGCCGGCAGCTTTTTGGGACATGAAAGCATAGCATCTTCGACAAAAATTGAAGAGAGAATTTCTACTTTTTCATCTTTCAATTCCGCAAGACCGATTTGCTGTAAATTTGAGTTGGAGTTAAAAGTTGGCTTCATCCGCTCCACCAGCCAAAAACTCAAACCCACCGCTGCCATCAACGGTAAAACAATCCGATAGTCTCGCGTTAATTCAAACAATAATAAAATTGATGTTAACGGCGCCCTGACCGATGCCGCCAAAACCGCCGCCATTCCCACCATCGCGTAAGCTGGGGGAGCTGCCATTTGTGCGGCGATTCCGGGAATAAGCAAAGCCAAAATTTTGGCGTAAGCTGCTCCAAAAGAAGCACCTAAAAACATTGCTGGGGCAAACACACCACCAACAAAACCACTACCAGCACTAATTGCTGTCATCAGCAGCTTGACTATTAGCAGTACAACCAACAGTGAAAGCGAAAACTTCACATCTTGAAGCATCGCTTCGATAGTTCCATAACCGATACCCAAAATTTGGGGCAATTTTAAAGCGACAATACCTACTATTGCACCACCAATAATTGGATGAATTGGCAAAGGTATGCGTCCCAAAAATTCAAAACCGGGAACTTTACCCTCAAAGCAGGCTTTTGCCAAACCAATTGACTGGGTATAAGTCAAAGAAATTAAACTTGCTCCTAAACCCAAGCCCAGATAAAGCGGTAATTCCAGCGGACTGATGACTTGATAAACAGGTAAGGCAAAAGCGGGTTGTGTTCCCAAACCAATTTGAGCAACCAACCCCGCTACCACCGCTGCTAACAGCACCACACTGACGGCAGAACTAGCGAAAGATGTCGCACCCAATACCACCTCTAAAGCAAAAAATACACCAGCGATCGGCGCATTGAAGCCCGCAGCCAAACCAGCCGCAGCCCCAGCACCCAAAAGCAAACGCTGTCGCTCTTGAGATACTTGCATCACTTGAGACATCAACATCCCCAAATTTGCCCCAACTTCTACACTCGGTCCTTCGGGTCCGAGGGAAGCACCGCTTCCTAAAGAAACAGAAGCTGCTAACATCTTGGTTACTGGTCGTAATTGTCGCGTGACTTCTGTTCCTTGGGAGGCGATGAGGGTCGAAAGCCCAGGTCCAAAATCTTGAGTGCGCCAGCGCATCAAACCGACAATTAAGCCGCCAAGAATCGGGACACAGGCTAAAGTCCAAGCACCCCAATGAGCGATCGCGCCCATGAAATTTTCTAGCATCAAGCGGTGAATTAGCTCAATCAAATAGTGAAACGTGACGACACCCATACCCGTGCCGCCACCAATTAGCACCGCTAAAAAAAGCACAACAGTTTCTGGAGATGGTTGAAAACGATTAACCAAGCGAGTTAAGCGTACGGAAAAAGTAGGAAAGGCAGGTTGTTCCGTTACCTTCCTAAGTTCAGCGCGAGGCAGGAGAGTCATTGATCGGCGGGGTAAATGTAAGAAAAAGTTTAAATTTTTATGTGTTAATTCTTATTGTGAAGCATGATTTAGCATCTAGACAAGTAAAGAGTTTGTGTGTTAAGTATTTAGCTTTTTTGCTTGCTTTACAAAGCTTTCGTAAAAACTTGCCACTTGTTCATACTTTTATCGGGATAATGGTTAAATGGGAGAGAATTAATGGTTAATGGTGAGCAAGAAAGTGCTTTTTGAGCGCAGACTCTATTCTCAGAAGAGCGAAAATATAGTATCTGTAAGCTCACACACGCACACCCACGCATAAGAGCAACTAAGAGTGATAACTACGCCAAATGTAGCTATACTTGTGTTGCAGCCAAAAGTTTTCAGCAGTTGTCGCTCACAACTTGGGAACTTAAGCCATGCTTAGTACAGTCCACCATAAATTAAGATACGGAATTCACTTTTGGAATGACCAGCATCTAGTGCGATCGCAATTTTTATTTCCGACCCCTTTTTGAGGTGACGTTTACTTAGTAAAACAAGTATCCGGACTTTCGTACAAATATTTACTATGCGATCGTCAAACCACACTCAGTAATTTACGAGGTGTTCGGGAATTGAATATAGTTATTGTTATATGTAGAGCGAGTAAGTGGACTAAGCGGACAAGGTAGATGAATACACACACCTTTGATAATCATTATGTTACTTGCCCAATTTGCCGGAGAAATGCAACGCCAAAGCCAGTTAAGACATGCATTGGCTTATTTACCTGTCCGTATTGCCAGGAACGCCTAGTAGTTTCTCAAAGCGGTCACTACGTCCGCGATCCCTTTATCTTGAGACAGATGATAATCTCATCGTCGTTACGTCGTCAAAGCACTCCTTTAGCTAGGATTATACGAGATTTTATCGTCCTTAAGCGTCCTTTGCTAGCTTTAGCTGTAGTAAGTGCTATTCTTTTAGGGATGATTGGTATCACTCAGCAAAAGACTTCCGAAGTCCCTAGTCTTCCAGGAACGGAGAAGGTGGAGAATAGGGACTAGGGACTAGAGCGTGTTTTCGTTTTTCGGTGTATCCGAAAAAATAAGTTCCGATAAGTGCGATCGCGTTTGGGGTCAATAGTGCGATCGCACGACTGCTCTCAACTGTATTTCACCCAAAGTGTCAGAAAGTTTAGGTTGGAAAGAAGGAGACAAAGAAGGCAGAGGAATTCTATTTCTTGCTTCATTAGAAAAGTAAATCCCCAACAAAGTACCAAGGGTACCAAGCAATACAAGCGCACCCATAGCTATTAAAACAAGTGGCATGAAGTTAGTGGGTATTGATGTCTTTGTGCCATTATTTGGAGTTACATTTCGTTTAGTTGCTTGCTCGTTTGAAAGCTCTGGTTTGATAATCTGTTCAATAAGCGCAGTGTCAGATTGTATTTTGCACTCCTCAAGCCTTGACATGAGAGAAGAAAAACGACTTACAACAGCATTAGCTCGCTTTGAATTTAACCAAGCTCTGCAATACGGAAGATGACCTTCACAAGCAGTTAAAGCAAAAATAAGGTTATCTGTACTCTTTGTAAACCTTCCTCGATGTCACGCAACTCCTCGTCTAAACGCACTCTGTTCCTGTCTAGAGGACTTGCTGCCAAAATCAAGATTTTGTTGACTGGAGTTCCACTGTTCATGGGAGGAGTTTATGTAGACACCATTGAGTACTGAAATTTTCGGTGACTTGGTAGCCACTTTGCCACTTACAGCTACTTACAGCAGATTGCGTTGTGATTAAATACACGTAGAGACGTAGCACTTGGTAGTCTCAGAGCGGGTGAGCGGGTTTTACGCATGTGCCTCATTTACCTTAAATTTGCTGTATCAGAAGAAATACTGTCTTTAATGATTACATATAAATAACCGTAAAGTCTGGTAATAACAAAATTAGGACAAAATTAACGGAAGGTCGGCAGGTTATGATGCTATAAATCCTCAGAGGATAATTGCGTATAAAATGCGTGGAGGTGCTAAACGTGCGATCGCCCTTGCTTAATTAAACTATCTCCAAATCTTGCTGCATCATATTAAAAGCACTTAACTACCGCATAAAGCATGAGGCTGTCTTGTGAATAAAGCTATTTCCTTTATTGTCTGCCTAACTATTTTATTTGGAACAACTGCTAGTTACCAGCAGCAAACCAGTGCGTTAAGTCTCACTCAGAAGCAGAAGCAAGTGTCAAATCAACTATTTCGGATTATCAAAAATGGCAAATATGGCTTTATTGACCAAAGTGGAAAAATAGTCATTGAGCCGCAGTTTGATTTAGCTTGGAGCTTTAGTGATGATAGGGCACATATAAAAATTGATGACAAATACGGCTATATCGACACAACAGGAAAACAGATAATTCCTCCGCAATATCGGTTATCTTTTTCGTTTTCAAATAAACTAGCGTTGGTAGTAATTGATTACAAATACGGTTATATTAACTCAAACGGGAAATTAGTTATTAAACCACAGTTTGATGAGGCTTTGGCTTTTCAGAATGGGTTAGCAGCAGTTAAAATTGATGAAAAGTGGGGCTATATTGACTTTAGCGGTAAAGTAGTTATTAAACCGCAGTTCGATAGAGCCTTGCACTTCAACGAAGGACTAGCAGCAGTTGAAATTAATGACAAATGGGGCTATATAAACTCTAACGGCAACATCGTTATCCAGCCACAATTTGATGAAACCTTAGGTTTTTTTGAAGGTTTAGCAGCCGTCAAGATTAAAGAAAAATACGGCTATATTAATGCGTCGGGTAAACTTCTAATTCAGCCGCAGTTTGATGATGCCTGGGAATTTAGCGATAAACTAGCAGTAGTTAAAATAGGTGAAAAATGGGGCTTTATCAACTTGAAAGGTCAGGTTGTAATTGCTCCTAAGTTTGATAAAGTAACAAAATTTTCTCTAGGGCTGGCTGCTGTGAAAGTTGATAATAAGTACGGGTATATCGACACAACAGGAAAAATGATTATTCCGCCCCGATTTGATTTAGCACTCGCATTCACTAATGAATTAGCATTAGTATATCTTGACGGTAAGGCTAATTATATCAATAAGCAGGGGCAGTTTATTTGGCAGCCGAAAAATTGAGTATCGACAATTGTTATAGCGGTTTGCACTTGTATGCAATACAGATTGTAGAGACGTAGCAATGCTACGTCTCTACGAGGATTTGGGGCTTAACACCAACGGTATTGTGCTATAACTTGTTTAAAAAATTAATAATAACGGCTTGCTCTTACGCTTCTTAAACATTGCAAAGCAATTTGCTGAAAATAAAGTTAATTAAAAGATGATATAGATAAATATCAGCCAAAGACGAGGAAATAGAGCAATGTTAAAATTTTTTGCCGATCGCGGTGGTACATTCACAGATATTGTCGCTGTTACGAATAATCAGGCAATTATAGACAGACTATCAACACATCCCGAACGCTTTCTAATCGTTCCCCTACCTAACCAACAATGGGTGATAGTTTATAAATTACTTTCAGAAAATCCCGAACAATATCAAGATGCCGCAATTCAAGGCATTCGCGATATCATCGGTCTTTCAGGTAACGAACCTATTCCCACAGAAGCGATAGAAGTAGTAAAAATGGGCACGACAGTTGCCACAAATGCACTGTTAGAAAGAAAAGGCGATCGCTTAGTTCTTCTGATTACCAAAGGCTTTAAAGATGCCTTACGAATAGGCTACCAAAACCGTCCTCACATCTTTGCCCGTCATATCATTTTACCAACGATGCTTTATGAGCAAGTAATTGAAGTTGATGAACGATATGATGCTCATGGTGAGGAATTAAAGCCTGTAAATATAGAACAAGTAAAAAACGACTTACAAACGATTTATAATACAGGAATTCGCAGTTGTGCCATAGTTTTCATGCATAGCGATCGCTATCCGAAACACGAACAACAAGTTGCCCAACTCGCGCAAGAAATCGGATTTTCGCAGATATCCGTATCCCATCAAGTTAGTCCTTTAATGAAATTGGTCAGCCGAGGAGATACAACAGTCGTAGATGCTTATTTAACCCCGATTCTGCGTCGCTACGTCAACCAAGTAGCTAGTCAGTTGAGAACGGGGAATGGGGATAACTACTCCCTACTCCCCACTCCCCACTCCCCAGTTAGATTAATGTTTATGAAATCTGATGGAGGCTTAACTGATGCACAACAATTTCAAGGGAAAGATAGTATTTTGAGCGGTCCGGCTGGGGGAATTGTCGGTGCAGTTCAAACTAGCAAAAGAGCGGGATTCGAGTCAATAATTACCTTTGATATGGGTGGAACAAGTACAGATGTTGCTCACTATAAAGGAGAGTATGAACGACAATTTAATTCAGAAATTGCTGGAGCGAGAATGCGAGTTCCCGTATTAGCAATTAATACAATTGCGGCTGGTGGGGGTTCAATTTTATTTTTTGATAATTCTAGTTATCGGGTGGGACCCGAATCCGCTGGTTCAAATCCTGGACCTGCTTGTTATCGACGTGGTGGAGCTTTAGCAGTAACAGATGCTAATGTAATGTTAGGCAAAATTCACCCGCAATATTTTCCTTCTGTTTTTGGAATTGATGGTAATTTGCCTTTAGATAAAGATATTGTCATTGAGAAATTTACAGAATTAGCCCAAGAGATTGAAGCTGTGACAAAAAATGCTCGGACACCCGAACAAGTAGCAGCGGGATTTATAGCGATCGCTGTCGAAAATATGGCGAATGCAGTTAAAAAAATCAGTCTCCAAAGAGGTTATGATGTCACTCAATATGTACTTTGTTGTTTTGGTGGTGCAGGAGCGCAAGTTGCTTGTTTAATTGCTGATACTTTGGGGATGAAAAAGATATTTTTGCATCCTTATGCTGGAGTTCTCTCTGCTTATGGAATGGGTTTAGCTGATGTGCGATCGATTAGAGAAGCAGGAGTAGAACAGCCTTTAACCCAAGCATTAATTCCGCTATTACAGAAGTTAATGGAGAGTTTGGAAGTTCAAGGGAGGGAAGAGTTTGAAACGCAGAATTACGCAGAGGTACGCGGAGTTTATGAAGAGGAGTTAGTTAGAAAGGTTAATTTGAAGTATGAGGGCACTAATTCCATTTTGGCTGTAAATTTTGATTTGGATGTGGTGAGAATGCGGGAGGAGTTTGAAGTTGAGCATAAATCACGTTATGGTTTTATTCAATTAGAGAAAAGCTTAATTATTGAATCGATTTCAGTAGAAGTAATTCAGAAGATGGATACTCCTGAAGAACCCTTAATTACTCGGAAGCGTCCTCTAGATGAAATACCCACATCTGTTGAGACAGTAAGCATGTTTAGCGCTGAAAAATGGCATGATACACCCGTTTATCGACGAGAAGATTTACAGCCAGAAGATAGTATTAGTGGACCTGCGATTATTGTCGAAAAAATTAGCACAATTGTAGTTGAACCGTTATGGAAAGCGAGATTAACTGAACGCAATCATCTAATTTTAGAACGTCTTTAAATCATTTTCATTGACTTCATAATTCAACTCTCAGCTACGCTTGGGGTACTACTGTTTAGGGTCCTCTGTCGCGGGTGATGATAATAGCATCCGCAGCTAGGCAGCTTCCATGACTTCACTATCAGGATGCCCACGTAAGCCGATATCGCGCACGTCTTGTACGGTGAATCCGAGAGCGGCGATTTTGGGTGCGAGGGAGCGGGGCATATTTTCATCGACGAGGAAATTCAAGGCTTAGGCTCCCAAGGTGGTGACTGTGGTTTGTTTGACCAGATCGGTGGCGTAGCTAAGAGCAGCTTCGACTTGGGTTTTGGTTAGTTCATATTCTTGCATAACTTCTTCTTTGCTCATGCCACCAGCTAGGGAACCGATGATGATAGAAATAGGAACACGGGTGCCGGTAATGACGGGGGTGCCGTGGTGGATGGCGATATCTACGGTGATGTATTGTGCAATTTCCATCGCTACCTTCTCAATAGACCTCTTGCAAAAGTCCTTATTTTCATTATCTTCTTTGCGCCTTTGCGCCTTTGCGTGAGAAAAAAAATATTTATGCAAGAGGTCTAATGTTTGCTGTTCCTATATTTTGCCTTGGAATCTTCTCTATGCGGTTGTTTCAAAGGGATGCCGAAACTCTTCCCCAACGACAAATCTCGTTGTATAGGTGGGATAGGTCTTAACATAGACAAGACAACCAGTCTCTGAACTTGGGCTATACGGGCAATTGGGTGGATATCGTAGCCAACTGCTAGTTGGATAATTTCCTAATTCATCACTCCAAGTTCCTTCGATGACAAAAATTTCTTTAACCTCAGTTTCTACCACATTCGATAATTTAGTGCCCGGTTGCCAGCGCTCAACCCAGACTTTTTCTGGATAACCCATTTGCTGATAAAGGGGTTTTACCTCAATTTGGGGGATAATACCTGATTGCCAGGGTGACTCGTAAATATTCGTACTTACTTGGTCACGAGTTTTTCCACCATGTTGTCGTAATTTAACAAAGCACAGACAGCCTTCATCACTATAGGGATGGTGGATAAAGCCTTCCGGATTAAGCTGATAAGATCCTGGTGGATACACTCCTGTTTCGTCTGCAAAGTTCCCTTGGAGTACCAACATTTCTTCTCCACCAGGATGACCATGCAACGGGAAAAAGCTACCCGGATCAATTCGAGTCAGCATTGTTACTGGATGATCTTGAAGTTCATGGTCGGACTCAAAGCAACCAAACCAAATTCCGGGGAAGGTTGTCTGATGCCAGGTCAACGATGTGGGTAATACCACCACACGAGTTAATAAGTCTGTGTGAATTTGTTGGGGTTGCCACTCGACTTGAGAATATACCATTGTTAGATGTCAGATTTTTAATAGTGCCATTAACGCTCTTTTATTACTCTCGCCAGATTAAATTTGAAACCCTATTTTCAGGTTAGTCCAAAGTAGGCGGACGAGCGTTTGTGTAGCCGCGACTTCCAGTCGTCAGGGCTTCATAATTATTATTCTCTCTCCAGAGTCATAATAGAGCTATTAATTGTTTGACTGAATTTTACCAAAGGAAGCTACTTTTCGGCAATTTATGGGGTTAAATGCGAATTGTGGGGTGATGAGCAAGAAGTGGTGCTATTTGTGGTGCAATTTGAGCGACAGTCTGAAGCCATAATAAAAAAATGTTGGGTTTCCTAGCGTCAACGAAATCAGCGATGTCTGACTCAGCTTTTTACCGGATCTATGTGCAACCCAACAAAACCATGAATATTAAGTTTCATTGTTCAACCTCTACTACAGTCTACTAATTTTGAAAAGCTCGTAGTCAGCACTCGTGTGTGCTTCAATAAAGCGCTTAAGCGCTGACTACGATTTTTTCAGGAGTTAAATTAAAAATGTATACAACATCTCAACCTGACCCAGTTCGCTTAGAAATCTTCAAAAACTGTGTGCTCAAAAATACTCACCCTCGTTACACTAGACATCTCCAAAAATGAACTATGCGTTGCCCAAAACCCTTGTAGAGACGCGAAATTTCGCGTCTCTACATTGTTTTCTGGAGATGTATACTAACCTCAACACAGTTTCACAATAAAAAGGCTATTTATGGACTCTCGCATTCAGTCATATTTGCGCTTTGCGGCAAGCCAGCAACGTGACACAGAGCAAATCGGACCATTCCTCGCTACCTTCAACCCCCATAGCGTCAATCCCTTTCTTAACTATGCCATCCCCGACGACGCAGCTACACCGTCACTCAGCGATGTCAAGGCACTAATCGCTGCCTATGAAAGTCGCGGACGAAAGCCGCGTTTGGAGTACGTTGCAACACTCGCACCTGCTGTGGAAGAAGCACTGGTAGCTGCTGGTTTCACCGTTGAGGGACGCTTACCGCTTATGACTTGCACTCTTGGTTTAGAGCGATCGCTTCCCGTCCCCCCAGACATCGAATTAATCGTACCAGTTTCCGATGCCCAGATGCTTGCTACAGTTACAGTGCAAAACGAGGCTTACGGAGAGTGTGCACCAAGCCCTGAAGATGGTCAACGTCTTCGTAATAGTTTAGCAGTCGGTGGAATCGCCGTACTTGCTCGTGTAGCGGCAACAGGGGAACCAGCGGGGGCTGGAGTGTGTACCGTGCCGGGAAATCAGACAACAGAAGTCGCTGGTATCGGTGTGCGTGTTGCTTTTCGGAGACGGGGGATAGCAGGAGCCTTGACAACTCGACTGGTGCGAGAAGCTTTCGACGCAGGTGTTACGGTGGCGTTTCTCATGGCAGCACATGAAGAAGAAGTGCGAATTTACACCCGTGCCGGATTTTCTACAACAGGCGAAATTTTGCACATTTCGCGATCGCAGTAGTAAGCGCTTCAGCGCTTTATTTAAGCACTGAAGTGCTTACTACGATTTTTTCAGGAGTTAAAAATGCACATAACATCTCAACCCGACCCAGTTCGCTTAGAAATATTCAAAAACCTCTATCAATTTATCGCCGAACAAATGGGGATTGTTCTGCAAAACACGGCAGCATCTGTAAATATCAAAGAACGCTTAGATTTCTCCTGCGCTATTTTTGACGCTTCTGGATTATTAGTAGCTAATGCCCCCCATATTCCTGTACATTTAGGCTCAATGAGTGAAAGTGTTCGCAGTTTAATTAACGATAAAGGCGACACTTTAAAACCAGGAAATGTCTATCTATCAAATAATCCCTACAACGGAGGAACGCATCTTCCTGATGTAACTGCAATTACCGCCGTCTTCCCTTCTTCCCCCACTCCCTACTCCCTATTGCCCACTCCCCTCTTCTACGTTGCTTCTCGCGGACACCAAGCAGATATCGGTGGAATTACTCCCGGTTCAATGCCTCCCCACAGTACCACAGTAGAAGAAGAAGGAATTTTATTTGATAATTTTCTCTTAGTTGAAGAGGGTAATTTTCAAGAAACATTAGTACGGCATCATCTTTCAAATCATATTTATCCGGCTCGTAACCCAGACCAAAATATAGCTGATTTCAAAGCACAAATTGCCGCTAATGAAAGAGGAGTTCAAGAACTGCGGAAAATAATTTATCAATATGGGCTTGAAACAGTTCAAACTTACATGAAATTTGTGCAAGATAATGCAGAGGAAGCAGTTAGACGAGCAATTGATGTTTTAAAAGATGGCGAATTTACCTATGAGATGGATAGCGGGGCGCAAATTCAAGTTAAAGTAACTATAAGTCGAAAAAATCGCAGCGCTACAATTGATTTTACCGGGACTTCAAAGCAGCTAAATAGTAACTTCAACGCTCCCAAAGCTGTAACTCAAGCAGCAGTTTTATATGTCTTCCGGACTTTGGTTGATGATAATATTCCCCTCAATGCCGGGTGTCTGAATCCTCTAGAAATTATCATCCCTTCTGGCTGTATGCTGAATCCAACTTATCCAGCAGCAGTAGTTGCGGGTAATGTGGAGACTTCGCAAACTATTGTTGATGCTTTATATGGTGCTTTGGGGGTGATGGCTGCATCTGCGGGAACGATGAATAATTTTACATTTGGAAGCGATCGCTATCAATATTATGAAACCATTTGCGGCGGTTCGGGCGCTGGAATTGATTTTGATGGAACTGATGGTGTCCAAACTCACATGACAAACTCTCGCCTCACCGATCCAGAAGTCTTAGAAACCCGCTATCCTGTACTTTTAGAAAGTTTTAGTCTTCGTCCTGATAGCGGCGGTAAAGGAAAATATTCAGGCGGTAATGGAGTGATTCGCCGTATCAAGTTTCTCGAACCGATGACAGCTAATATTCTCTCCGGACATCGATTTGTTCCTCCCTTTGGCTTAAATGGTGGAGAAGCCGGATTAGTAGGACGTAACTGGATACTACGTCAGAATGGAAGCCAAGAGAGTTTAGATAGCACAGCAACAGTAGAAATGGAACCTGGGGATGTTTTTGTGATTGAAACCCCTGGTGGTGGCGGATTTGGTAAAGTAGAGACGTTCCGCCGGAACGTCTCTACAATTGGTTATTATTAATTACTCAAAATTTCTATTTTCACTGCGGCAACACCACTGCTAATCATTCCTAATTCTTTTGCCGCACCCAAAGAAAGGTCAATTACTCGACCACGAATAAATGGACCCCGGTCATTAATTCGCACGACTACAGAACGACCATTGCCAGTGTTGGTGACACGAACTCGTGTACCAAAAGGCAAGCTGCGATGAGCTGCGGTCAATCCTTGGGGATTAAATCTCTCACCAGTTGCAGTCCGATTACCACCTTCATAGCTGTAATATGAAGCCATACCTTTAGAGGTGGCTTGTACTTCCCCACCAGTATTTTGTTGTGGTGGCTTTTTCACCTGTTGTGGCTGTTTAATCGGTTCCTGGGGTGGAAGGGGGATATTATCAATCTGGTTTAAGGCATAAGCGACATCAATTAGTCTCCGCAAGCGATTGGTGGCTTGCAACGCATCTTGTGAGAGGTTATTGGTTGTATCTGGTAGACGTGTTGTGTCACCATCGATTTCTACCAGTTCTTTGCCATTAACTTTGATGATATAGCTTGCGGCTTTCCAACTGACTGTAATTTGGCTAGCATCAACTTTGTCTGTGATTAATTGATTGATTTTAGTCGCGATCGCACTCGCTCTTTCATCTGAGTTGCTGATATCGGCTTGACTAACAAAGGTGAGAAACGGAATATTACGAATATACAGCGTTGTCGCCTGACGACCTGCTAAGTTATGAGGATGAATTTGAGTAACCATCTCACGGGAAATAAGTTTTTCCCTGATCGATTGCGGCTTTTTCACATTCACCGCATCACTAGAAGCTGCCTCGTCCGGAGTGGTAGAATTTTCGTTGGTTGTTGCAGCACGACCAACTGACGGTAGCCCCAAAACTGTTGTTGACACGACAACAGACCACAATTGCGTTTGTTTCATGTATCCGATTTTTTAAGGAACTGAACAACTCGGATGTAGCACTGGCTAGCGTGACATCACCCGATAACTCAAAAAAAGCTTTTACTTTTGTTTAGTAGTTGCTGCAACACCTGAAGATTAGCCTTGAGATTTGAAGACTAATACTTTAGCTTCAACTTGGTCAATTTACCAGAATCTAGTGGTAGTTGGCAAGCTAAAAATGTTACAAAAAATTATTATGCGTGCGTAAGCCCGTTTTATTTTTTCCAATTAAAATTTTACCGACTTATGCATAGATACGAAAAAACTAGGTTAATGGACAACGCTTAATGCCTGAAACGACGATTTGTGGCGGATAAACCTAATTTATGCCTAAATATTCAACTTTATTTATTGAAGTTGGGTAAAACTGATATTTTGCAGCAGTTGCATTACCCCTCTTAAATTTTAATATAAGGCTCATAGCCCCAAAGTCCTCGTGTAAGCTATTTTATAATCAAAATAACTCTCGCTTAAAATCAAAATACATGCAAACTAGAAAAGTTTTGATTGCCACTAAAACTTATCCATCAATTAGCACTAGATATAGAGAGACAGTTTGTACAGCAGGAATTTTACTAAGCGATGATGAAAAGCCACAGCAATGGATTCGGATATATCCTATCCCTTTTAGGTACATGGATTACGATAAGCGCTATCCTAGATGGTCTATTATAAGGGCTGAAATAAGCAAAGATGAAAAAGATTCTAGGCTGGAAAGCTTTCGAGCTAATCATTCAACCATAGAAATTATTAGAAAAATTGATACCTCGAACAATTGGCAGGAAAGAAAGTCGCTACTATTACCGCTTAAATTTGATTCAATTAAACAGATAAAAGAGGAAAATAAATCACTAGGAATAATTAAACCCCAAAGTATAAAAAAATATTACTGTAAGCCGACCGAACGCGAATGGCAACCTAAACAACAAGCGGTGTTAGACCAACTTGATTTGTTTGAAGAATCGATTGATTTAGAGAAAATTCCTTACCAATTTGGATATGAGTTTACTGATGAGGCAGGAGAGAAGCATAAGTACTCTATAAGTGATTGGGAAATTATGCAGTTATATAGAAACTGTAGGGATAATTCTCAAGCAAGTAATTTAGTAGCAAAAGAACAAGAATCTTTAGAGAAAGTCAAACAAAAGTTAGAGGGTTTTATTACAGATAAAGATTTACACTTTATAGTTGGTAATTTAAAAAATCATAGAAATTCGTTTATGATTATTGGATTATTCTACCCGCAAATAGTACAATTAGAACAATTAAGTTTATTTTAAAACTGCAACAATGAATTATAAAGCTGAAAATATACAGTCATTAATTTTAACATTTGGGTATGGAAATCGTAAGGATTACGACGAGTTTTTAAAGTGGCTAGAAATGTTTAATGTCAACTGTGTTGTTGATGTGCGTTTTTCGCCTCGCGCTTGGAGTCGAAAGTGGTATGGAACAGCAATTGAGAAACTTTGTAATTCCATAAATATCAAGTATGTTTCTCATACTGCATTAGGTAACACATCTGGTAATAAAAATTGGATTCCTCCTAATCAAGAAGAAGCAACATTGGCATTATTGGAAATTTCTGAAATTGCACAAAAAGAAACTGTTCTTTTACTATGTGCAGAATTACAAAGTGCAAAATGCCATCGGGTATCTGTTGCAAATCAATTACATGAACTTACAGGGATTACAGTCAAACACTTAGAATAACTTCAAACATTTAGAAGACGTTCCGGCGGAACGTCTCTACGTGTATTTAATAACAACGCAATCTGCTGTATGCTCATACAGAGCAGTTTTGCTATGGTTATCAATTCAGCACATCCTGCAACTTCGCTACCATCTCCGCACGTGCGGAAACTTCCAACTTGCGAAACATCCGCTTCAAAGCTTGCTTGACTGAATTTTGGCTAATCCAAAGTTTTGTACCAATTTCGCCATTAGTTAAACCCTGTGCTACTAATTCAGCTATTTCTAACTCTCGTGGTGTCAGTTTACTTGCTAATTGAGAATTAAATGTTACTGATTTGGTGCGTAAAGTTGCCAGTTTTGCTGACAAATGCAAGCACAAAGCGCTCAAGTCGGCTAAATCGTTGGCGTCAAAGGCAGGATTTCCGCTAAAACGGGCAAGGTTTAAGGTTCCAATCAGACGACCATCACAAATAATTGGACCGGTCATGACGTGTTCGTGGTCTTGACGGGGGCAAAGTTGCTTCCAGCTGGTTGGGGATAATATTAATTGTTCGTGTGTGGGTGCATGACGCTCGACGACGTAGCGTCCGATAGGGTTGCTTTCCATACACACATCCGGGATATCTTGAATACCATCCTTTGATGTGTGGTCATCAAGCAGATGAATACCCCAACGTTGCACACCAAAATGTTCGCCAACTGTTTCCATGATGGCATTATTTAGTTCTTGCTCGTTTTGGGCGCTGGCGATCGCATGAAATATGCTATGAAGAAAATTAGGCATAAGTGTACCCAGTTGGGGACTAGGCAAGGCTCCATAATTACTTCTATGCTAATACCAGCGCATGTAAAACGTTAAGATAACTAGTAGGGATAGGACATTAAATGACTGTTACACAAATTTCTGCCCAAGAATTTTTCCGGGCTGCTTATGAAAACCGCTACACTTGGGATAAAAATTTTCCCGGTTACACCGCAGATATCACCTTTAAGGAAGATGATAAGGTAATTAGTGGTAAAATTCGCATTAGCGCCGATCTCAAGGCAGAAGTGCTTGATGTCGAAGATGAGCAAGCACAGAAAATTATTCACGGTCAAGCTTGGGAAATAGCAATTCACCGCGTCCGTCGTAGCTTTGAACAAACCCACAGCACGAATACCTTCAGCTATGGTAACACTGACGAAACTGGTGCTGTGGAGATTATCCTCGGTGGTAAGTCTCAGGGCGATGGATACAAAGTCCGCAATAATGAAGTGTGCTTCGTTCACCGTCTAATTCATGGTACTTTTGTCACGATTAATACGGGAAGCAGTCACGATACTGGTGAAGGCTATTTATCCCACACTTATGACTCTGTATATCACGACCCGAAAACGGATGAACAAAGAGGTGGTAGAAGCGAATTTACAGACGAGTATGAAAAGGTTGATAACTATTTCATCCTCAATCGTCGCGAAATTCGCACGACTACAGAAGGGCAGCTTTCAACTCAAGAATTTATCTTCTCGAATATCAAGTTGTTAGAACCTGTTGCAGCTTAATTGTTGTAGTTAATTAAATAATAGCTGCGATCGCATGGGGATTTCTCCGTGCGATCGCTTTTTTTTATGCACTCGTCTTAGATAAAATCAATTCATAAACAAATTACTTGTTTGTCAAAGCGAGTAAAAAACATGACACTATCTTCTAATCGCATACCACGTCGAGGACGAGTATTCCCAGAAAACCAACTATCACCCGAAGAGAAAGCACGACGTCAAACTGAAGATGAATTATTTTATCAGCGTTGTCGGATGATTTTTGACAAAGTTAAACCAGAATTGATCAAAGACCATTACGACTGGTTTATTGTAATTGAGCCAGAAAGCGGAGATTATTTTATTGATCCAGATGAAAATGTTACTAGGCAGAAAGCTCGCGAGCAATTTGGTGATACTATGCGTCTGATGATGCGAATTAATGAGACTGGAGCCTGCGGGAAAATATGATTTCTGGAGAATTTAACAGCCAGGGTGAGTTAATTTTTGAAATCGGTTTAATTTCTGCGGATGGTGATATAATTCCAGTCCAGGCGCTTCTAGATACAGGATTTACTGGTTGGCTGGCGATTGACAACCAAGATGCTTTTAGTTTGGGGTGGTTGCGTGAAAGTCAAAAAGAAGAGATGCGAACGGCAAGAGGTGAGGCACGATTTAATCTTTATCAAGGAAGCGTGCTTTTAGATGAACAAGAGTTTGCAATTCCAGCATTGGGAGGAGATGAATTGCAAGACATCCTCTTAGGTATACGCTGGTTGCAGACAAAGCGATTGGTAGCAGATTTTCCCTTATTGAGTGCTGACGCTGGGATGATGAATTATATACACTTTACTTGCTTTTTGTCAAGTGTAATCTCTCAATAATCTCAAATTAGAGTAGCGATCGCACTTATTTTTTCACGTTCCGAGATAAAAGCCTGACGTTTCGTGTTCAGAACCTGAAGTTCCGAGATAAAAGCCTGACGTTTCGTGTTCAGAACCTGAAGTTCCGAGATAAAAGCCTGACGTTTCGTGTTCAGAACCTGAAGTTCCGAGATAAAAGCCTGACGTTTCGTGTTCAGAACACGAATGATGACGTTTAATATCATAACAGGTATATTACATATATTGTAGAGACGTTCCGGCGGAACGTCTCTGAGCGTTGGTTGGTTAGGATGTTTTTATTAGTGTTAATTAACCGGACATGATATAAAAAGCGATCGCTATGTTAATTAATCAACTTGTGAATATTATCTTCCCAATTCGCTCCATCAAAAGGGACAATTTCAAAGTTTGACATCACATCACCATCAAGACATCGCACATTCACATCAATACACTCAGGGTGACTGCGCGGAATATAGAAAGAGTGAATTCCACAAACAGAGCAAAATTTATGTTCAGCAACTCCTGTATTGAATTTGTAGTTGCTCAACAAATCTTTCCCTTGCAGTAAAGTGAATTTATCTTGCGGCACAATTAAATGTAAAAAGCCCTTCTTCCGACAAATAGAACAATTGCAATCATCGACTTTGTAATTATCAACTAACACCCGAAAGCGCACTGCACCGCAATGACATCCACCTTCATAAGTTGCTGCTTGATTGATATTTGTTGTCATGTTAATTTCCTATCAGCGTGACTCCAACTTAGCAACTCGCGACTCTAATTTATTGACTTGTTGCTTCAATTCAACTACTAAAGTTGCTAGTCTATCAAACATCGGGTCTTGTTGTGATAGATTCCGTCTGTTGTTACGTTGTGGCTGTGGTAATTGAACTGGTAATCTTGACGATGAGGAACGGTTTTGATTCAGCACAGACTCTATTTGATTTAACCGCGACTCCACACGATTAACATCCGCTTCCAAACTATAAAGACGGGATTCTATTTGCTGCGATAAGGCAGGGTAGGACAAAAAACCGCTCCAAATAATAATTACCATAAACACGGCGACACCAAGCGCCCAGATTTTATTCATACCTCATAACGGGTGGGGAAACCCACCCCTACTGTTGATTATTTATCTGCTTGTAAGTCAGAAAATAACCTCTGCCAATCGATAGAATTAGCGTTATTTTCCTTCTGTTTTACTTCAAAGGTGACATTACATGCCTTTGAAAGTTGTAGCGATCGCACGCAAAGTTCAGCTACATCCTCACGGCTGATTTTTCCTCTGATATTATCACCTTGCTCAAAAATTAATTCTTTTCCTCCAGCTTCTTCAGTTAACGCACAAGGTCTAATAATTGTGTAAGGAATTCCACTTTCCCTTAAACTATCTTCTCCCTTTAACTTCCAAGTCAGAATTCCACCTAATTGGTCATTTAATCTGACTGCTGGTGGTTCTTCTTCTAAATTAATTCCCGGTCTTCCAGGACGAGTTACACCCGCTGAACTCACAAGAACAAATTGTGGTAAAGTTTCCCCACCATAGGCTTTAATTACTTCCAACTGCAAAGAAAAACCACCATCGGAGAACTTAGGATTTAAAGCACCATCGTATTCAAACTTACTTAACATCAATTGAAATGAACAGATTTTGCTCTTCTCAATTGACGGACAGTCTTTGACACTTTTTGCCCGAAATACTGGAATCAAATCGGCAAAAGGAATGCGAATATCTATCCAAGTGTTTGCGACAGTATCGAAAGAATAACCATAACCAATACCATCCCATACGGCTTCTGTCCGCAGAAATATTTTGTAACGTTTACCGTCACCTCTAACGCGCAACTCTATACCTTCGTAACCAGATAAATTAAAGGGTGGAGTGAAATTTGTAGTTCTCACAGAAGCAAATCCCCCAGAATTTGCGGTGGAAACATTGCCAGTAAATAAAGCTGTGTTTTCCACAAATTGCATGTTACTTGCACTCACCCCACCCATCACAACATCATCCAATGCACCCCAAGTATTCTTTAACTCCTCTGATATATTTGTGAAATCAAATATCATCTTTTCGCGGGATTTTTGCAGATGTTTCCCCGCAGCTTGTACCAAGTTTTTCACACCTTGATATTCCACGTTTTCGGGAGTATCACCAACTATTTCCGGCATGTAAAATTTGATGCCTTGATTGTATTTGGCTCTATCTGCTGTGTCTCCCTCAACTGGCTGGACTCGCACGGCTGTACAACACACGACAGCTTCGATATTACTCATCACCAGGGAAGTCAAAGTTTCTGGTTTAGTAATATCCGCAACAATTAAGTCAACATCATTACCCAAAATAGACCGTGCTTTGTCGATATCTCGGACGAGACATTGCACTTTATCACCTTTTTCCAGCAGTCGTCGCACTACACGCTTACCGACACCACCCGTTGCACCTGCTACCAGTATCGCACCCACGCTTTTTCCTCCTAATGCTTTATCTTTATTATCGTTGGCACGACAGATGAAGGAAAAATGTCAAAATATAAATAATATTTTAGTACATATGTATGCACATTCTTTGGTTTCGACGAGACTTGCGGCTAAATGACAACGAAAGTGTAGCGAATTCGACTGCTAACAATGCAGAAGTGTTACCGTGCTTTATCATTGACCCCTGGTTTTATCAGCAACCTGAGTTAGGTAAAGCACGTGTGAGGTTTTTGTTTGAGTCTTTAGAAAATCTAGACCGCAATTTACGTTCTTTGGGTAGTCGGCTGTATTTATTTGAAGGGAATTCTCTAGAGATTTTACAGCAGTTGACAAGACAACTGATGGAGGAGCCAGAGAAACCGAAGCTTTATTTCAATCGAGATGTGCAAGTTGAGTATGGTATTGAACGCGATCGCGCGATCGCAACACTTTACCAACAACTTAATCTCGATTGTCACATCGGTCTAAATAACTTTGTGCAAATCGACGACGAACACCGCGACCAGTGGTTTGATGAATATTACACTTATATTAGACAATCACCACACCCAACTCCAACCCAGATAAATACCCCAAAGCGTTCGCTTAAGTTACCACAAATCACCATAAAACAACTTAAGCAAAAATACAGCGCTTTTTGGGAAACAGAGCGAGTTTACTTTAAAGGTGGAGAAAAGCAAGCTTTGACCACTTTAGATTCATTTTTGCAGCGGAGATTCCACGGTTATCATTGGAAGCTTTCACAACCGTGGTTAGCTCAAGCTGGGTCAACGTCTCACCTTTCACCTCATCTGGCATTTGGTACTATCAGCGTGAGAAATGTCTATCAACGTACTAAAGCACGAGCAGCCGAACTTTTCAACGAGCCGAAAGCTGAATTTTCTTTAAAAGCGTTTCGCGATCGCTTGCGTTGGCACGATAGTTTTACTCAACGGTTGTACTTTCATCCCGAAATAGCACACACCAATCGTTATCCTGAGTTTGATGAGTATTATACAGCGAATGAATTAACTCCACAACAACAAGAGTTATTTCAAGCTTGGCAGCAAGGATTAACTGGTTTCCCCCTCCTTGATGCGAGTATGCGGCAATTGCAAATAATGGGCTGGATGAACTTTCGGATGCGAGCAATGTGTGCTACATTCTTAACAATTAATTGTGGTATATCTTGGCATCACGGCGCACGTCACTACATGAATTATCTGGTGGATGGTGATTTAGCAATTAACAATTGGCAATGGCAGATGCAAGCTGGAATCACCAATCCTTTAAGTGACACTTTCCGCATTTATAATCCCAACAAAAACATTCCCGAAAAAGATGCAAATGGTCGCTTTCTCAATTATTGGCTGAGAGAACTAGATGGTTACAGCTTAAGCGAAATTCTCGATGGAGCCTACATCAACAAAGGTGAATATCCCGCACCGATTTTAGATTGGTCAAAGACTCGGCTGATAAACGGCAAAATTGTCTCAGACATTCGCAAGCGCGTGCGATCGCGTATAATTTCCTCTGGTGGTGAAGATTATGAAAACGCTATAGCTACTAAAAAAACCGTAAATAAATACGTTGAATCCAAAGACAAACAATACCAGCAATTTAAGCAGATGTCTGGGCAATGAAAAAGCCAGGACTAAGGAATGTAAAAGTAGTAAGCACTTTAGTGCTTAAGATAAGCACTAAAGTGCTTACTACGAGTAAAATAAGCTGAAAACTTGCTTTTTCTTCAAACCGCAAACATCCGCTCAAAGAAAGCTATTATTTCCGACCAAGCAGAGGTAGTCGCAGCAGAATCGTAGCGATAACCGTCATCCCGCATGAAAGTATGTTCGGCTTCATACAAGAAAACTTCGTGAGGTATACCAGCATTCTCAAGTGCTTTAATTAAAGTTTGCCGGTCTGAGTCTGGGATATGCGGGTCAAGAGTACCGAACACCATTAGCATTTCCCCTTTGATTTCGCTTACCCGCTTGATTGTATCAGCTATCCCTTTACCCAGTTTACCACTGGGAATACCTGTAGGATAACAGCAGGCTGCTGCCTTAATTTCGCTTTCAAAGGCTGCCCGAAAAGCTAAATGTCCACCAATACAAAAGCCGAGAGTGCCTATCTTCCCAGGAGAAACTGAACCTTCTGCCTTGAGAAATTCTATCACAGCACGGCAATCGGCATCATAATGAGCGATCGCAGTACGACGAGCATTATCATTACCCCGCATCCGACCAATATCATCTGGTTCAATAACCAAACCAACCGGTTCAGTTCGATGAAAAATTTCTGGTGCTGCTACCACATAGCCATATCCTGCTAAATAGTTAGCTAGACGAATCATTGCACCGCCTAACTGATAAATATCACTGTAAAATATAATCCCTGGGTAAACTCCTGGGGAAGACGGTGCTGCTAGATAAACGCGCATTAAACTGTCATCAACTCTTAACTCGACATTACGTTTAGTGATTTGCACTTTTTTGTCTCCTCTACACAACTTGCTTAAAATGCACGAACACCTTAATATTGTGATGCAGATGAATGCATTCTTTAATTATTTCCCTTTTTTTCAATATCTAAGTTGTACTTGCATACTTTTATCTCATGTTTTATGTTCTACTTAATAACCTTTTCTAGTCTTCGGAAAGGTTTTACACACAAGCATGAATTTACAGCGTTTTTTATTCAAACAGACTACAAATTAAATTTAACCCCTGCCACCTTCGTACCATTTGCGTATCAGGTATAAAGAATCAGCGAAGTAAATAACATATATTTGCTACACTAGTCAAAACAAAAAGCCCAATCTAGTTAACTTACACCCTAAATTAACTCATCCCATAGCTTTTATGACTCGTCGAACCTCAGCACACAAATCCCCTACCGCTACAACTCTAGCACCTTCCACAGTCCATATTCGCCTAGAAGGACTGGAAACACAACACCAACGCCTATTAACACAAATTAAGAAAAAACGTACCGAAGTGAATAACTTTGTTGAGCAGATGCGCTCTTTTGCTACACAAATTTATCAGCGCACTACCCCCAAAGTTAAAAAAATAAATGCTATCGACGAAGAAATTCATACCCTCTTCAATGAAATCCTAACTAAGAAAAAACTTGCCAAACAAACCAAGCACAAAATTGCCCAAATTTACCACAATCTTCAGGTCGCAGGAATTATCAGTGAAAAAGATGACGAAGAAGATACAGAATTTGACGAATTATTTGAATTCAACGAACAAGAAAACGAAATCCCACACGGGCACCGTCAGCAACAATACCAACCCCAACCCGAATTAGAATCACCCTCCGCTGCTAGAACTGACGAATCAAAAAAGATTCGTTCATACTTTTTGCGGTTAGCCGAAATCTTTCACCCGGATAAAGCTACCGACAGCGAGACGCAAATGCGTCATACGGAGATAATGAAAGAAATTAACAAAGCTTACCAAGAAGGAGATTTAGCCCGACTTTTGGAAATTGAAAAAAAACATGAGGTAGGAGAAGTTATTGATAGCAACAGTGAAGATGATTTAACGAGAAAATGTATTCGCTTAGAACAGCAAAATGAATTTCTCCAAACTCAATACGAAACCTTAAAAAAAGAACTTCGCAGCTTTAAAAAAACTCCAGAAGGGGCAATGGTTTCGGAATGCAAGAAAGTCAAGAAAAAAGGATTTGACCCCATTGATGAAATCTCATTACAAATCGAATCTCAAATTGAGATAATATCCGAAATTCGGGATTATGTCAAAGACTTTCACTCAGCAAAGATGACTATTAAAGAGTTTCTCTGCGGTCCGGCTGTTCTGCGGTCTAAAAATCAGAGTATGATTGAAGATTTTCTCGACCAGATATTAGAAGAAATGGGTGAATAAAAGATAAAATTAGATATTTTTTGACTATAAATCATTGCAAATATAAATTTATCAGAATAGTGCATTATGCTTCGATTTCAACCTCCTGGTTTTGGGCATCAAGTCGTCAATACTTCCTTGGGAGGAATGGTTTACTATACCCAAACCACTGCACCTTGGTTAATGGCTGACATTGAGTTACCCCCGCTACTGTTTTTGCATAACTTTGGTGGTGGAGCATCTGCTTATGAATGGTCTAAAGTTTACCCTGCTTTTGCCGCCAATTACCGGATATTGGCACCAGATTTAATTGGTTGGGGTGATTCTGCTCATCCAGTGCGAGATTATCAAATAAGCGATTATTTAAATACGATCGCTCAATTTATCACTCAAACTTGTAACACTCCTGTAACGGCGATCGCATCTTCTCTGACAGCTGCTTTGACTGTTCGTCTTGCCATTCAACAACCTGAATTATTTAAAGCACTGTTTCTCGTCTGTCCGTCTGGATTTGATGACTTTGGGCAAGGTGCTGGACGTAGACTTCCTATTGGGTTACTCAATACGCCCCTCTTGGATAATTTAATATATGCCCTTGGGGCAGAAAATGAAATAGCAGTCCGCAATTTTTTACAAAACTTCTTGTTTGCTAAAGCCGAACGAGTATCCGAAGAAATGGTACAGGCTTATTTAACTTCAGCACAACAATTCAATGCTAAATTTGCTGCATTGGCATTTTTGCGCGGCGACCTTTATTTTGACTTAAGTTTGTATATTAAGCAATTGAGCATTCCGACTGTCATGTTTTGGGGTGAAAAAGCACAATTTACCAGCGTTAAATTAGGACGAAGGTTGGCAAGTTTAAATACGAGTGCAATTCGAGATTTTCAAGCGATCGCATCTTCCGGAGTCCTGCCACATTTAGAATTACCAGAGGTGATAATTGGTTTGTTACAGCGCTATTTTTAGGCAATAAGATGGGAGGACAAGGGGGGGAGTGGGGGATGGGGGGATGGGGGGACAAGGGGGAGTTTTCTTGAGCGTTCTTGAGCAGGGGGAGAAATATTTATTCTTTCTTATTTCCCCTTTCCCCTTCTTTTTGATTACCGACTGGTATACACGGATTCTTTTGTTTTGGGTTTCTTCTTGGATTTGATTGACTTGGAGGGGGGTTTTTGGACTT
This sequence comes from Plectonema radiosum NIES-515, assembly GCF_025753815.1. Classification (GTDB taxonomy): domain Bacteria; phylum Cyanobacteriota; class Cyanobacteriia; order Cyanobacteriales; family Nostocaceae; genus Hassallia; species Hassallia radiosum_A. Next base: position 37,066 of record NZ_JAOWRF010000106.1, read on the forward strand.
TTAGTTTGGGAGGACGACAGCGATCGCAATACAACGGCTGTGATGGAAAGCAAGTGCGTTCAACCACGAGATTGCATGATTTACATACAAAACGATACACTTTTTGCTTAATCACACGAATATGAGCTTTGACAAAAATTTCCTTAGATTCCACCGATTTGTTCCTTTCACTGAATAGTAGTTCTATGTCTGAGTTGTCTGAGATTCTGAGTTTACTCGAAGCAGAGCGCGATCGCTACGTCTTAGAAGTAGTTGAGTTAGAACGTCGTCTATCATTAGTCCGCAAGCAGATCGTTACTCTAGAAGCTCTAATATCAGGGTACGCCCTAGAAGAGCAAATGTATCAACCTCAAAGACGCATATCTGATTCATCCTCAAGTACAGCTGTGCTCTTGAATAGTCAAGATGAAATTGAGCACTCCGGAATTGAGCATTCCGAACAGACAGCTTCTCAACTAGTTGATTCTACCGCTCTTGTCAAAAAAGAACCGGACATTTCCGACATTCCCAAACTGACCATTGTTAGAAAACCCGGAACTTTACCTTTACTAAAAGAATTCCAAGATTACTCGATTCAGAATGCCATATTGATTTTGATGCGTCAAGGACCGGATCTGCATTTTCACGTCGATGCAATTGTCCGCGACTTATATGGAGATCAATTAACGTCGTCACAGTTTAAAACGGCAAAAACCAACGTGAGTAAAATGCTCTCCACAGGTGTGCAAATGGGTTTATGGTATCGGGTATTTCGTGCATTGGGTATCTATACCTTGCATTATGAAAAAGGAGTGACAACCAAATCTATCGGGAAATAAGGGGGGGAGGGGAGG
>NZ_JAOWRF010000382.1 GCF_025753815.1 Plectonema radiosum NIES-515
GGGAGAGGGGGGGATGGGGGGATGGGGGGAAAGAATTATTCTCCTTGTCTCCAAGGAGTCTCCTTGTCTCCAAGGAGTCTCCCTCACTCCCCCACACCACGCTTCCCCCACTCCTCCTCACCACGCTTCCCCCACTCCCCCACTCCTCCTCACCACGCTTCCCCCACTCCATTGACAATCGCACCTCTACCCGTCCCCCATTGGGTGTGAACTTAAGAGCGTTGGAAAGCAAATTCCAAATAACTTGTTGCAAGCGACCTGCATCGCCTGCGACTTGCTTTACATTCGGGTCGAAAATGGTCACAATCGAAATTGATTTCGCTTCTGCTGCTAAACGTACTGTCTCTAAAGCTGCTAAAATGATTGATGATGGACTTACTTTGTCTACATTTAGGGTTAGTTTCCCGCGTAAAATTCGCGAGACATCCAGCAAATCTTCAATCAGTTGTGCCTGTAATTTAGCATTGCGCTCAATGGTTGCTAAAGCTTCAGCGGTCTTTGCTTCATCAAACTTGCGGGTTCGCAGTAGCTTAGACCAACCGAGAATTGGGTTTAGTGGGGTGCGTAATTCGTGAGAAAGGACGGCGAGAAATTCATCTTTGATGCGGTTTGCCGATTCGGCTTGGGTACGCGCTAGTTGTTCAGCTGCGTACAAGCGAGTATTTTCAATTGCGACAGAAGCCATCTGTGCTAATTGTACCAAAATGGCTTCGTCTTCTACTGTAAACTCGCTTTCGTCGTATTTATCAGATAATTGAATCAGTCCAATATTGCCACCATCGCGTCCTGTTAGGGGTGCAGCCAGCCAACCACGCATGGGTGGATGTTTTGCGGCTTCTGTGCCAAATTTGCGCCACCTGGGGTGTGCTTCAAGTTCTACTTGAGTCATGCGGATGGGACGATTTATCTGGCAGATATATGCGTAAATGCCTGAGCCATCCGGTTTTGGTTTATAATCTTGCCATGCCGCATATTTATCTGAAAGTGAGGTAGCGCTGGTAGATTGTGCCCAATTACGATCAATCGTCATGCTGGTAACTGATTGATGTGCGCCGATCAAAAAACGCGATCGCTCGGTAATTTCTTTGATAACTTCTTCAATCGTAAGTGCTGAATTTATCGTTAATGCTGCCTCAGTCAACCCACGCAGTTGACCGGCATATTGTTGAACCCGCACGAGCATTTTTTCGCGTTCGGCTTCAGCAAGTTTGCGATCGCTAATATCGGTAACTAACCCGATCAGATGAATCGGCTTACCGTTGATATCTCGGTAAACACTTCCTCGTGACCAAATCCAAGTTATGCTTTGATCGACCCGAATAATTCTACACTCAAAATCCAAGTCTTCGTAGGTAAGAAGTGTGTTCTTAAACTTTTGATCCACCATCCCACGGTCATCTGGATGAACGTGTTCTAAAAATATTTCGTAGTTCCACTCACTTCGCAGCGATTCATACCCAAATATCTGGTCATGTTTAAGCGAACGATAAACGGTGTCAGGTTGAGTTAACAGATTCAATTTCCAATCACCGAACTGTGCCGAATCTAGAACAAATCTTAGACGAGTGCTACTCTCACGCATCGTCTCCTCTGCAACTTTGCGATCGCTAATGTCAATACACGAGCCAATATAACCGAGAAAATCACCTGATGATGTAAAACGCGGCACTCCTTTATCTAAAATCCACCGATACTCGTCGTCATAGCGTTTCAGCCGATACTCCATGCTAAATTCTTCACGGGCATCAAAGGCATTTACATAAATATCTATACAGGACTGCAAATCTTCCGGATGCACTCCTTGGGTCCAACCATTACCCATTTCTTCCTCGATTGTCCGCCCTGTAAACTCCAGCCAGGTTTTGTTAAAATAGTTACAAAGGTTGCTAGTATCAGACATCCAAATTAGGGTCGGAGATGCATCCGCCATTTCCCGGAATCGTTTCTCACTTTCACGTAATGCGGCTTCCATTTTTTGGCGTTCTGTTACATCCAAAGCCAGTGATAGCACGGAAATCAATTTCCCAGATTCATCTAATAAAGTTGAATTGTACCACTCACATGACACAATCGAATTATCTTTTGTGTAATTGCGGTTGTAAGAAATATTATTACTTTCAATTCCCTCAGTCAGTCGAGTCGCTGCATTTGTAACAACTTCTAAATCTTCCCTAAAAACAAATTCCCAGTCTTGGAAAGTTTTACCGATTACTTCTGATGCTTGCCAGCCAAAAATTCGTTCAGCTTCCACTGACCAACGAGAGACACGAAATTCATGATCCCACTCAACTACTGCCAAAGGCGAGTTTTCTACATGAAAATTTAACCTTTGCAGGGCATTTTGCAATGATGTTTCGGCAGTTTTACGAGTAGTAATATTGCGGAAATAAATACCTATTCCTTCTTCTGATGGATAAGCATGAATTTCCAACCACATCATAAATGGTTCGTAGAGTACCTGAAAATGTACCGGAGTTTGCTCTGCTAAAGCTTGACGATAATTTTGCTCAATTATTGTACCAACTGACCAAGGCCACATTTCCCAGTGGGTTTTGCCAATCATTTCCTCTGGGTGCATATTATTGAGTCTTGCTGTCTGTTGGTTCACATAAGTGATTCTAAATTCGCGATCCAGAGCAACAAAAGCATCGGTCATGTTTTCCAGAACGTTGCTCAGATGCTCGTTGGCATCTTGCAGCACTTGCTTCATGCTCTGACGCATTTTACTCAATTTTATGGTAGCCTCGACACGCGATCGCAGTTCACGACCAGAGAAAGGTTTAACTAAGTAATCGTCAGCACCAAATTCTAACCCCTCAATTCGGGATTCTTCCCCAGCACGAGCAGACAGCAAGATGATCGGTATCTCTTTGGTGAGTGGATCTTGACGCAGTTGCCGCAACAACTCGAAACCATCGAGTCCTGGCATCATAATATCAGTTAAGACTAAATCAAAAGGCTGTTGCCGAATCGCGGTTAAAGCAGCTAATCCATCCGCTACCGCTTCTACTTGATAATTTTCCTCAAGCAGACGCTTGACATAATCGCGCATATCTGCATTATCATCAGCAAGAAGAATACGGGGAATTGGGGATTGGGAATTGGCAATTGGCAATTGGAAATTGACAATTGGGAATTGGGGATTGGTAAAATTCCTCTC
>NZ_JAOWRF010000272.1 GCF_025753815.1 Plectonema radiosum NIES-515
CTGTAATGTTTTTACTGTTACCCCAAGCTTTTTAGCAAATTCGTGTGGTTTGTACATCAAGTCAATGTCTACACTTCAACCTTATTGTACATTAATGTCTAAAGTTTTAGCTTCTTAAGAAGAACTCTTTAGAGGACTTGCGCTATGAGACTCGGAATTTATTCCGAGTCGGGACGACATATACAATGCGGCAAGATTTATGTGTACACCAAAATTATTATCAATCTAAGTTGGCAGAAAATAGAATGAAAATCATTAACTATAATTCCAAATTATCACAAAAAAAAATATAGCTAATCGCTATTAGCGATTAGCCATTAGCTATTAGCTACAACTAATTACACCTCTACAGGAATTTGCTCTTCTTGTTTTTCCACAAAGGTTTGAACGCGGGAGCGGTATTGTCTTAAAGAATCATCTACCCAATCGCGATCGTTGCTGTTGATGTATAAATGTACCAGTGGTTCGCTGGCATCTGGCAAAACTAACACCCAACTGTCATCGTAGGGTTGACAAATTTTTACCCCATCGATTAATTCCAGGTTTTGTGCTGGATGAGTTTCTACCAAATACCGCATCAATGCACCTTTGACTGTCCAAGGACAGCGGACTGTATAAGTTTTGTGAATTACACGCGGTAATTCTGACCTGGCAGAAGCAAGCGATCGCTCTTGAATTGTTAGCATTTCAATGAGCTTGGCAATACAAAACATGCCATCAAATCCCGGATGCAATTGCGGGATAATAAAGCCAGTGTCCCCACTACCACCCAACACTACACTTGGATTTGTTTGACAAGCTTCCATTAATGCGGTAGGATTCGCCTTAGTGCGAATCACCTTACCATCATGGCGACGGGCAATTTGTTCTACAGCACTCGAAGCATGAACTGGTACTACAACCGTCCCTCTAGGGTTAGAAGTTAAAATTAAATCCACCATCAGCGCTGTCAACATTTCCCCGCGAATCGGAATACCCGATTCATCCACCAAAATCATTTGTTCGCCATTTGCCGACACCTGAACGCCAAAGTTAGCTTTCAAAGCTTCCACTACATGACCCAACTGAGTTATCAACCCTTCGCGTTCAGCTGTGGACATGGCATTTTTATTCAAACTGGCGTTTAGCACCACCGCATCAGCACCAAAGTTATCTAACATTTGCGGCAATACTGCACCAGAAACAGCATAAGCGTAGTCAATTACTACCTTTGCTCGACTGTTACGAATTGTGTCAATATTCAATAACTTTTCAAAAGCTGTGCAATAGCGGTCAATTACTTGACTGGGGTATGAGACATCGCCAATTTCGTGAATTTGCGATCGCCGCATATCCTCTTTAAAGTAAGCTCCTTCAATTTTCTTTTCCTTTGACTTGGAAATATTGATGCCCTTGACATCCATAAATTCAATGAGGATATAATCAGGGCGATCGGGATGTACCCGCACATGGATACCACCAGCTACCGACATAGTGGGGATAACTGTGCGAGCGATGGGGATAGCGGTAGCATCAAGGTTTTGAATATCGATACCTACAGACATTAAACCAGCGATGAGCGATCGCGTCACCATCCGCGAAATATTGCGCTGATCGCGGGAAACCGTTACCTTAGAACCCGGTTTCAAAGTAGAACCATAAGCGGCTCCCAACTTCACCGCAAACTCTGGGGTAATATCGATATTGGCTAATCCTTGGACACCTCGTTGCCCAAATAAATTTCTTTGAGCAGTGTTACCCCAAATCAAGTTAATATTTAAGATTGCGCCGGACTCAATTTTTTTGCTAGGCCAAACGCGGACACCGGGACTAATTTGCGCTTCTTCTCCCACAGTAGACAGCGAACCGACCACAGCAGCTTCTAAAACATGAGCGCGACGGTCTACACGAGTACCACGGGAAATCACACAAGCCGATAGATGTGCTTCGTCCCCAATAATTGCCCCATTCCAAACAATTGGACGTTTGAGATTAGCATCAGCCCCAATGGTGACATTATCCCCGATTACGGTTCCGGCTTCAATTTGGACTCGTGCCCCAATGCGGCAATTATCGCCAATAACCACAGGTGCTTCAATTTGAGCCGTCGGGTCGATATAAGTGTTTTGACCCACCCACAAGCGAGTTGACATCTCTTTGTAGGCAAAATCAAGTTTTACCTTACCTTCCAAGCCGTCATATTGCGCTTCGCGATAAGCATCTAAGTGACCGACATCGCACCAGTAACCCTCAGCGACATAGCCATACATTGGCTCGTCTTTTTCTAAAAGCAAGGGAAATAAATCTTTAGAAAAGTCACATTCTATGCTTGATGGCAGATATTCCAAAACTTCAGGTTCTAGAATATATGTACCAGTGTTGACGGTATCGGAAAAAATTTCACTGGTAGAGGGCTTTTCTAAAAATCGCCGAATTCGATGTTGTTCATCGGTAATCACCACTCCAAACTCAATTGGGTTGGGGACACGAGTCAAAATCAAAGTCGCTTTAGACTTGTTTTGTTTGTGAAATTCAATTGCGGCTGTTAAGTCAAAATCGGTTATGCTGTCTCCGCTAATTACTAAAAAGGTTTCGTCTAGAAGTTCGGCAATGTTCTTGACGCAACCTGCTGTTCCCAGTGGCTGGTCTTCTTCCACAGCGTAGGTCATTTGTACGCCAAAATCGCTACCATCTTGAAAGTAATCTCGCAAGACATCAGGTAAATAATGCAGTGTGGCAACAACTTCTGTAATCTGATGTCGTTTGAGAAGATTGATAATGTGTTCGGCAATTGGTCGATTTAGGATGGGCACCATCGGTTTGGGCAGGTCACAAGTTAGCGGACGTAACCGCGTTCCCGAACCACCTGCCATTAGTACTGCACGCATAAATCCTCCTTAGCTATGTGAGCGCGATCGCTGCTTCAAGACCCGTGAGATATGTTCTGCTATTCTTTAGTCTCCTACGGATCTTGATATTTTAGAAACTTCCACAAGATCCATATGGTGAGGAATAAGTAGATATGCTCATAAGCTAGCCTGTTTCGCCAGAGAAAATCAAGCAAGGGGGAAGGGGGAAGGGGAAAGGGGAAAGGACTCATGGTAAGAAAGAAGAAATATTTCTCCTTATCCCCCCACTCCCCCCACTCCCCCCATCCCCCCCTCCCCCCCA
>NZ_JAOWRF010000248.1 GCF_025753815.1 Plectonema radiosum NIES-515
GGTAAGAAAAAAACTTTACCCTTTCTCAAGTAAAGTGCAAAACAAATTTTTGCACTTTTTTCTAATGTGTTTAATTAAACTTGAATCTCACTAATAATACGTAATAAGTTTTCACAGTAAAAATCACTAACTTTCAGGAATTACACTTATACTGTGACAACTAAGCAACAGCTTGAATGTAACTTTAGTTGATGTTTTATCGTCATCACTAAGATTATGATCGAATTTTGTAACCATTTCCTGTGACCAACACGATGTCTGCTAATTCTCTGCCCGAAGGTGCCCCCGTTTGGCATAGTTTAGAAGTTAATAAAGCGTTAGACCTGCTCGATAGTAACGCAGACTCTGGCTTGACACCCCAAGAAGTAGAACAGCGGTTGCAGAAGTACGGCACCAACGAATTACAAGAAAGTGGTGGTCGTAGTGCCTGGGAAATTCTACTCGATCAGTTCAAGAACATTATGTTGTTGATGTTGATTGCCGTAGCTTTGATTTCTGGAGGTTTAGACTTCTTGTCTTGGCAATCGGGACAGCTTAAGCCTGGTGAAGTACCATTTAAAGACACGATCGCGATCTTAGCCATTGTCATCCTCAATGGTATACTGGGTTATGTTCAAGAAAGTCGTGCCGAAAAAGCCCTCGCGGCTCTAAAAAAACTTTCCTCTCCAAATGTGCGAGTCATCCGCGATCGCAAACTCCTAGATGTCGCCGGCAAGGATATTGTACCTGGTGATGTCATTTTCCTAGAAGCCGGGGTGCAGATAGCCGCAGATGGACGCTTAATCGAACAGTCTAATTTGCAAATTCGAGAGTCGGCACTAACGGGCGAAGCAGAAGCTGTAAATAAACAAGCTGTATTAATTTTACCTGAAGATACATCATTAGGCGATCGCCTGAATTTAGTCTTTCAAGGTACAGAAGTTGTCCAAGGACGCGCTAAAGTTCTGGTAACGAATACCGGAATGACTACAGAACTTGGCAAAATTGCCGCTTTGTTGCAGTCGGTAGAAAGTGAACCGACACCTTTGCAGCAACGGATGACTCAATTAGGTAACGTTTTAGTTACTGGTTCTTTAATTTTAGTTGCGATCGTCATTGTTGGTGGTGTCATTGCTGCCAGAGGTTTTAGCAACCTCCAAGAACTGGTGGAAGTTTCTTTAAGTATGGCAGTCGCGGTAGTTCCTGAAGGTTTACCCGCTGTAATTACTGTGACTTTAGCCCTGGGAACTCAGCGGATGGTGAAGCGAAATGCTTTGATTCGCAAATTGCCAGCTGTAGAAACTTTAGGTTCTGTCACCACGATTTGCTCTGATAAAACTGGCACCCTCACCCAAAATAAAATGGTGGTGCAATCAGTTTATACCAATGACTCGTCTTTTCGCGTCACCGGTGAAGGCTACGCTCCTACAGGCGATTTTCAGTTAAATGGTCAAAATGTTTCTCTTGACCAACATCCAGAAATACCGGGAATGCTTGTTGCCTGTGCCGTTTGCAATGATTCGGTACTCCAACAAGATAAAGGGGAATGGATAATTTTAGGCGACCCGACAGAAGGTGCATTAGTCACCCTTGGGGGAAAAGCGGGTATTGAAAAAGACCAATGGAGTAGTAAATTACCGCGAGTTGCAGAGTTTCCCTTTTCCTCAGAACGCAAGCGGATGAGCGTAATTACTCAAGTTGAGGAAGTATCTACAGGAGCATCGTCTTTGACAGCGGTCGATCCAGCGATCGCCAACATGTTAAACTCTGAACGTTACTTAATGTTCACCAAAGGCTCACCAGAGTTGATTTTGGCACGTTCTACCCAGATTTATTTGGGCGATAAGTCAGCAGAATTAACCGACGCGCAACGCAAACAAATTCTCGCCGAAAATGATAACATGGCGAGTAAAGGTTTGCGGGTGCTGGGTTTCGCTTACAAACCGTTGACAGAAGTACCACCAGAAAACTCAGATGAAGCTTCCGAGCAACAATTAGTTTGGCTCGGATTGGTGGGAATGTTGGATGCACCGCGCCCAGAAGTGAGAGCCGCTGTGCAACAATGTCGAGATGCGGGAATACGTCCGGTAATGATCACCGGCGATCACCAATTGACGGCAAGAGCGATCGCTACCGATTTAGGAATTGCAAAAGTTGGGGATAGAGTCCTCACCGGTCAAGAATTGCAACGCATGAGCGACCAAGAACTAGAGCAAAATGTAGACTTGGTGAGCATTTACGCACGAGTAGCCCCAGAACACAAACTGCGAATTGTGCAAGCATTGCAGCGTCGGGGTCGATTTGTGGCGATGACAGGCGATGGTGTCAACGATGCCCCCGCCCTCAAACAAGCTGATATCGGTATCGCGATGGGCATCACAGGCACTGATGTGAGTAAGGAAGCCAGCGACATGGTATTACTCGATGACAACTTTGCCACGATTGTTGCTGCCACCAAAGAAGGTAGAGTCGTATACACCAACATTCGCCGCTTTATTAAATACATCTTAGGTAGTAACATTGGCGAAGTTCTCACAATCGCTGCCGCACCAGTACTCGGTTTGGGTGGTGTTCCCCTAACACCGTTACAAATCTTATGGATGAACTTGGTTACAGATGGTTTACCAGCTTTAGCCTTAGCTGTGGAACCTCCAGAACCAGATGTAATGCAGCGTCCACCTTTTAGTCCCCGTGAAAGTATTTTTGCCAGGGGATTGGGTTCTTATATGATTCGCATTGGGATTATCTTTGCTATCATCACAATTGCTTTGATGTGGTGGGCTTACAATCATACCCATGCACCAGAGTATACAGGCGATCGCGAAGCTTGGAAAACAATGGTATTTACAACATTGTGTCTCGCTCAAATGGGTCATGCGATCGCGATTCGCTCTAACAACCGACTGACAATCGAGATGAATCCCTTTTCCAATATCTTTGTATTGGGAGCGGTGGTTGTAACCACAATTTTGCAGTTGATGTTAGTTTACGTCCCACCCCTGCGAGCTTTCTTTGGTACTCACTATCTCAATTTACAAGAATTGGGAGTTTGCATCGGCTTTAGTGCTTTGATGTTTGTGTGGATTGAAGCAGAGAAAATATTCTTTAGATTGATGGGGAAGAAAACCGTTTAGGAGGAGTGGGGGAGTGGG
>NZ_JAOWRF010000127.1 GCF_025753815.1 Plectonema radiosum NIES-515
GGGCTTCGTAAGATTAGCCCCAGGCTTATAGCCTGCGGGTGGGGGAACGAGAAAAAAGCTTACTCTTCGTGGGCTAGAAACATTTTCGTGGCATTTAGTCCGCGCAGGCGGACTTGGTTCGTGTAGCCGCACCATGCGCGGGTGTCGGGCTTCTCCAAATTTGTCTAAATAATTTTATAAAGTGAGGAATAAACTGTGAAACAACTTCACGGTAATAGTTTTATATTGGCAGCCGCTGCTTTTGTCTTTGTAGCAGTTCAACCTGTGTCGGCACAGACTTCTGAAATTACTGACGTACAGTTAAATCCCGTTGATGGGGGAATTAATGTTGTTCTCAAAACTTCCTCAGGTTCGCGCCCTCAAGTTTTTACCACAAAACGCGGTAAAAGTCTAGTAGCAGATATTATTAATACGCAACTACGTTTACCTCAAGGTAATAGTTTCCGCCAAGATAACCCCGCACCGGGAATTACCTCAGTGGCAATCAATCAGCTTGATACTAATAGCATTCGGGTAACGGTGATTGGAGAGAAAGGAGTTCCCAATACTCAGCCTGTGAAGCGAGGAGGCAGCGGAATTACCCTCAGCTATAGCCCAGGAACGGAAGTAGCGGCAGAGGCACCAATTCCCGCAGCGATCGCTGCTTCTAACCCATCGCGATCGGCTCCTCTTGTTCCTAACCCGCAAGTCACCGTGGACGGGACACCCGCACAAGCATCGGGTCCTGGTCAACCTGGGACAGCCGCACCGCCTTTTTTACCGAGAGCGGTTGCCCCACCAGTGGGAGATATTGCCATTTCTAATACTGATGCCTCTCCCAGCGTGATTGATTTGGGAACTCAAGAACGTGTCCCCCGCTTGGTGTTACGAGATGCTCCAGTACGTGAAGTTTTATCACTGCTTGCTCGTGCTGCTAATTTGAATTTGGCTTATACAAGTGGGGGACAAGGTGCTGATGGGAAGCCGGCTGCTGCTGCTGGGGGTGATGGACCGACAATTTCCTTAGATATTGAAAATGAGCCAGTGCAAGATGTTTTTAACTACGTCTTGCGGCTAAGTGGTTTAGAAGCTAACCGCAGCGGACGGACGATTTTTGTAGGAGCGAATTTACCTAACGCTACTCGTGATACGGTGATGCGTAACCTGCGACTCAATCAGGTAACGGTTAGTGTAGCAGTCAATTTCTTAGTCGGTTTGGGTGCAGAAAGTGCCGTCAGCCAGGAACGGAAAATTAGTATCGTTAGGTCTTCGGGTAAATTAGGAGATGATCAAAGCACCACTACCGAAAGCTCGAGTTCGTCCGAAACCTCACTTCAAACTCGACGTGCTGAGTTTAAAGATTCAACGCCTTTACTCAGAGGTTTACAAGCACTAGGAGAGGAGCGCACCAATTCGCTGACTTTGATTGGTCCACCGAAGCTTGTTGAGATAGCAATGGCTCAACTAGGTCAGCTTGATATCCGCCGCCGGCAAGTGGCAGTCAATGTCAAAATTGTTGATGTTAACTTGTTGAATACACATGACTCCAACACCAGTTTTTCCTTTGGTGTTGGCAATAATTTCTTCACTAATGATGGTGGTGCAGCGTCTCTAAACTTTGGTGGCTCCAGACCAGCTACTAGCGCTGAAGCAAGAAACAGTATAACTAGTACACCAGTCATCACTAACCCAATTACAGGAAAGCCCTTCCTTGATCCAAACAGCTTTGTTCAAATTCCAGGGACTACACCTGGTACGGTAGTAGTAGACCCAAACGGTAATATTACTAGAGTCGCAAACCCCGGAAGTGGCTCTTTCTATCAACCCATTACGCCTGATAGCAACGGAAACTCCCTACAACCAGGCTTCTCTGATATTACTCCAGCAACCGATAACATCATCACAAGGAACGCTGATGGTACATCGAGCATCACACGAGGCACTCTTGGTACAGCTACTACATCTTTGCCAACTTTATTTCAGTTTCCCAAGCGTTTTCTTGCTAGTTTGCAGGCTCAGGTTACAAGTGGCAATGCCAAGATTTTGACTGACCCGACTTTAATTGTGCAAGAAGGTCAGACGGCTGATCTTAAGCTGACCCAAGAAGTAGTGGGCAATATTGAGAGGGCAATAACTCGTGGTGATGGTACTTCCTCAGAAATAGTTACAGCTAAGAAAGAAAGTGTGGGTTTAACTCTAGCTGTAAAAGTGGAACGCATTGATGACAATGGCTTTGTTTCTCTCTCCGTAGCTCCTACTGTTGCATCTCCTCAAGCCCCGGCAGACATTAGTACGGGGAATGGTAGCAGCCAACGAATATTTTTGGTTTCTACACGCTCCCTGAATTCTGGCGTGGTTCGTCTGCGAGATGGTCAAACGCTAATTCTCAGTGGCATCATTCAAGACTCAGATCGGACAAGTGTCTCGAAGATTCCCATCTTGGGTGATATTCCTCTCCTTGGTTCCCTGTTTAGAAAAACAAACAGATCCAATCAGCGTCAAGAGGTGATTGTGTTGCTCACACCGCAAATTATGGATGACTCTGAGCGCTCATCCTACGGCTATAACTACACTCCTAGCCCAGAAGTGCGGGGAACTTTGGAGCGGAGTGGCTTGAAGGTTCCGAAGTAGAGGAGGGGGGGAGTGGGGGAGTGGGGGATGGTTAATGGTTTAGTTGGAGATGGGGGAGATGGGGAGAGAGTCCTTTAAAAGTCATAGGGATTTGGAAGTTTATCAAATGGCATTTGATGCTGCTATGCAGATTTTTGCACTATCAAAGAAATTTCCGGTTGAAGAGAAGTATTCCCTGACTGACCAAATCCGTCGTGCTTCACGTTCAATATGCGCTAATTTTGCAGAGGCATGGCGCAAACGTAGATATGAGGCAGCATTTATCGCTAAACTGAGTGATTCGGAAGCAGAGACGGCAGAAACTCAGACTTGGATAGAATTTGCTGTAAAGTGCAATTATCTGGACGTTGAAACCGGACGCAACCTTTATCGAACCTATAACTCGATTCTCGGTATGCTCGTTACCATGATTCACAACTCAGACAAATGGATAATCCCCTCCAGCTTAAAAAAGAGGGGATAGGGGGAG
>NZ_JAOWRF010000227.1 GCF_025753815.1 Plectonema radiosum NIES-515
CGGGGTCGGTTTCCGTCCCGTTGACGTTTGTAAGAAGAGTTATTAAACACCCCGAAAAGCATTTTCTTACCCTTTACCCCTTTCCCCTCTTCAAAAAGTCCCCTTGTCCCCCCTGCCTCCTGTGCTCCTGTGCCCCTGTGCCCCCTGCCCCACTCCCATTCGGCAATACTGGTATCAATATATTTGGTTTGTCAACTTGGATTTAACGGGGATGTTTCTGCTCGGTTGAGAAGCAATGCGTCCTAGGAAATAAGGACAAGGGAGACAAGGGAGACAAGGGGGAATTAAAGAAAAATTAATTTTTTTGAAGTATTATTTTTAATTTGGAATTAAAGCAAAACAACAGTCAAACATAGTATTGTAGTACAGTATTTCATTAATTCGTAGGGTTTTGAAACGCAGAAGGACGTTCTCGGTAAGCGCAGAGTAACATAGAGTCAATGCTCATAAATCTCGCTATGAACTTCGGGAATTTTGTACTTAGCATTATAAATGTTAAATTTATGACTTATGAATCATGACGCTTTTATAGTTCCACCAGGAGCAAAGATTTCTTTCCCAAAAGACTACAATCCAGCTTATAAAGATGATTATCAGGAAAAAGCTGAGGCGGAAATAAAATTGCAGGCAGACGTTGAACGACTAGCAAAATACCAAAATATTCTTTATGCTCAAAACACCTATGCGTTGCTGATTATCTTTCAAGCAATGGATGCAGCTGGGAAAGATAGCACTATTAAACATGTGATGTCTGGTGTTAATCCCCAAGGATGTCAAGTATTCAGTTTCAAAGAACCGAGTACGGAAGAACTTGACCACGATTATCTTTGGCGCAGTATGAAAGCTTTGCCAGAACGGGGTAGAGTGGGGATATTCAACCGTTCATATTATGAGGAAACTTTAGTGGTTCGCGTGCATCCAGAACTACTGAAAAAGCAACAAATTCCCCAAATTCCTGAAGATAATCGAATATGGATGCAGCGCTTTGAGGAAATCAATAATTTTGAAAAATATTTGGTAAACAATGGAATAATCATTCTTAAGTTTTTTTTGAATCTTTCTAAATCAGAACAGAAAAAGCGCTTTTTTGCACGGATTGAAACGCCGGAAAAAAAGTGGAAGTTCTCTGCAAGTGATGTGATTGAAAGAGCGTTTTGGGATGATTATATGCAAGCTTATGAAGACATTTTTAATCATACCAGTACTGAATTAGCACCTTGGTATATTATTCCTGCCGATCGCAAATGGTTTACACGTCTAGTAGTTGCCGACATCATCTGTAGCAAATTAAAAGAACTTAATCTGAGATATCCCACCGTCAGTGAAGAACATCAGCGGCAACTGATCAAGGCAAAGCAATTATTAGAAAATGAGGACTGAGTTAGGAATAGGGCAATGGGTAATTGGTAATCGGGACGCTTAAAAGCTTGAACCAGAATTATTACGATTAGATATCGACCGCTATGCTTATTATGCGTTGCCCCAACCCAAGAGACATAAGCTAGCTTGTAGAGACCTAGCATTGCTAGGTCTCTACGTATGACTCTGGAGATGTCTATTCCCATTCCCCATTTTCTATTACCCATTAGACATCTCCAGAAATTAATTATGCATTGTCTACAACCTTTGTAGAGACGCGAAATTTCGCGTCTCTACATTGTTTTTCAGAGAAACACGAAGTCTCTACATTGTTTTTCGGAGATGTCTATTAGACATCTCCAGAAATGAACTATGCGTTGCCCAAACCCCAAGAGACGTTAAATTTAACGTCTCTACATTCTTTTCCAACAGATGTCTATTAACCATTTCCCATGCCCGAATCCCGATTGTATAGCTTTTTGTAGATGATACTAAATCGGCAAGTCATCTAAGCTAGTAGTAACTAACTTACGTGCATCCTTGAGTCACAACTGCAATATGATGAAGCAGATGGCTGACAATGCCAATAACTATTCACCTCAATTGAATGACACTGCTTTTGATATTGTAGCTGTGGCTGCTTCGGCTGGTGGGCTGAATGCTGTCAGCGAGATACTATCTACCTTGCCGGCAACATTTTCGGCTGCGATCGCTATAGTGCAACATCTTAGCGCTAGGTATCCTTCGGTGATGGCAGAAATTCTCAACCGGAAGACTGCCCTGAAGGTGAAGCAAGCAGAAGAAGGAGACAACCTCGCTCCAGGAACAGTTTACATTAGTCCACCCGATCGCCACTTGTTAGTTAATGAAGGCACAGTTTCTTTATCCTATGCGGAGTCGGTACGTTTTTTGCGTCCTTGTGCGGATCTGTTATTTGAATCAGTTGCTCTTAACTACAAACAACGAGCGATCGCACTCGTATTGTCTGGCACCGGCAACGATGGCTCAATCGGGGTAGGATATATCAAAAAAATGGGCGGTACTGTCATTGCTCAAGACAAAAAAACCGCCGAATTTTTTGGAATGCCCTCTGCTGCGATTCAAACTGGCAATGTAGATTTAATTGTACCTTTAAATGAGATTTCTAACGTATTGATGACTTTGGTCATGGGTATGCAACTGTAACTTAATTGCTAGCCACATATAAACATTACTTCCCAAAAATGGGTAGTGTTTGCTCGCTCATCGAGCAATCTGATATTCTGAGAATAGATAAAGCCGCCGTGAAATCGGATGGTAAGCAGTACTTTATCTATTTTTGCCAGCCAAGACAACTCAAACAGTTGAATCCATAGGCTTAACGAGAGTAAAAAAAGTAATCCCCAATGTTTTGAGGGGATAGAGGGCTAGCCGTTTATCCCTGTGATTTTAGGACGCTTAGACTAAGGTTACAAACATATTTGTCTAGGTATAGCTATCTTTTGGTAGCTTTGTCTAGGTTTTTATGAGCGGTAATGCTTGAATCAAAGAATGGGGCATTGGAGGACAAGGGGACTGCGTAATCAAGGGGACAAGGGGGACAAGGGGACAAGGGGGACTGCGTGATCAAGGGGGACTGCGTGATCAAGGGGACAATTCTTTCTTCCTATCTCCCC
>NZ_JAOWRF010000059.1 GCF_025753815.1 Plectonema radiosum NIES-515
TAGGAGATGTCACGTACTGTTACCTTTCTACCTTCGGAGTCTCGAAAACTATGATGGCTACCCTTTGAACTTTTTTCTTCAAAACCAAAAGCTTCTAATAAATAGCGCAGATCCTCAAACCGCACTTCCGGGGGTTGCTTAAGGAATTCCTGCACTAATTTATTTAATTTGCTCATTTAAATATAAAATTATTATAATACTATATATAGTATCAAAAAAATGCTGTAATAATAACTCTCCTATTCATCCGGTGTAGGGTGGGCTATTGCTTTGCCATAACACACCCTACTAAATTTATAGCCCGCGTAGGCGGGCTTTGTTTGTGTAGCCCCAGACTTCCAGTCTGAGGGCTATTTAAACTGCTTAATTATCGCTTCGGCAAACTCCGAACACTTCAACGCTTGGACCGGCGGTTCCAGCATCCTTGCTAAATCATAGGTAACTTGACTTTGGGCGATCGCATTCCCCAATCCTTTCTTAATCAAATCCGCTGCTTCTTGCCAACCCATATATTCCAACATCATCACCCCCGACAATATCACCGAACCGGGATTAATTCGATCCAATCCAGCGTGTTTTGGTGCAGTACCGTGGGTAGCTTCAAATATCGCACAAACATCGCCAATATTTGCCCCAGGTCCCATCCCCAATCCACCAACGATCGCAGCAGCTGCATCAGACAAATAATCACCATTCAAGTTCATTGTCGCCAAAATCGAATACTCATCTGGTCGAGTTTGGATTTGTTGAAAAATACTGTCAGCAATGCGATCGTTCACCATTACCTTATCTTTCCACTTGCTGTTGCCGTGACTTTCCCAAATCTCATTAAGAACTGTTTCAACTTCCTTGACAATTTGCCCTTTCTTCTCTTCAGTCAAACCATCATACCCAGGATCGATCATCCGGGCGTTTTCTTCTAAGCTGATGTTGGGATTTTTCTCTTTATTACTCAAAATCCAAGATTCGCGTTCGGTGACGCAACATGAGCGAAACTCGCTCTGTACTAATTCGTAACCCCAATCACGAAAAGCGCCTTCGGTGTACTTCATGATGTTGCCTTTATGCACCAAAGTCACCATTTGCTTATTTTTCGGCAAAAGCAAGGCGTGTTTCATCGCACGGCGGACAAGGCGCTGGGAACCCTTTTTGCTGATGGGTTTGATGCCAATCCCAGAATCGAGGGGAATTTGCTTTTTGCCGTGTTCTGGGGTGGCGGGGATCAATTCTTCATTGAGGATTTTGATGAGGCGATCGCCTATTTCGCTTCCTTGACGCCACTCAATGCCTAAATATATATCCTCCGTATTCTCCCGATAAACAATCACATCGAGTTTTTCGGGATTTTTGTGCGGTGAGGGCGTACCTGCATAATATCGACAAGGACGCACGCAGGCGTAAAGGTCAAAAATTTGGCGCAATGCCACGTTTAAAGAACGAATACCGCCACCGATGGGAGTTGTCAAAGGTCCTTTTATCGCCACACCGTATTCTTTAATCGCGGTGAGGGTGTCATCGGGTAAATACTGATATGTGCCGTATAATTCGCACGCTTCATCCCCAGCGTAAACCTTAAACCAGCTAATTTGCCGCGTACCTTTGTATGCTACTTTTATCGCAGCATCAAGTACCTTTTGAGCCGCAGGCCAAATATCTATTCCTGTGCCATCGCCGCGAATAAAAGGGATAATTGGATTATCAGGCACAATCGGTTCAGTATTACAAAAGGAGATTTTTGCTCCGGTTGTGGGGGGGGTAATCTTGTCGTACATATATTGCACACTCCTAATAAATACGCTGCCGTTCCGGTTGAGAAAATGGTTGTTGAGAGTGACGGCAGATGTTAGTGTATCTTGTTTTCAGCCATTTATGAGGCGCAAAATTTACCCTGATTCCCGGTGTGAAGTATTGGGAACAAAGGTAAGGAATTCGGTCAAACCATTGCTTTTTGTACACTCAAAAATAGTAAACTACATTTCGCTATCAATGCTTCAGCTTACAGAATGCACGGCTATAGCGATCGCTCTATTACGCTAACACTCCGGAAATTGCATGACAGACCCAATGATTGTACCAGGCACTGCTAATGACATCGACCTTCTGCTTCAACAGTTAATTGCTGGGTCTATCGGTGTCCAACAACAACTGATTCTACAGCTATCAGATCTCGGTGATGAAGGATTGCACGCATTGATGGAGTTTTTACTAAAACGTCGTGAGACTAAAGCGACTTGGATTGATGGCAATGCCTACCAAGTCCTCTACAAGTCTAATGCACCCAAGGCAAAAGAATTTCTGCTCTCCTGTTTCCCTGAAGGAATTGTACCTCTAAAATCAGAGTGCGGGATTGATTACAATTGTTTGCAACAACTACTTGCCGTCCAAGACTTTCAAGCAGCCGATCGCTTGACTTTGCAAAAAATGTGCGAACTCGCAGGATTAACGGCTATTCAAAGAAAATGGTTGTATTTTACCGAGGTAGAAAATTTTCCCATCACTGACTTACACACGATTAATCATCTGTGGTTAGTCCACTCTGAAGGCAAATTTGGCTTTTCGGTACAGCGAGAAATTTGGTTGGGATTAAGTAAAAATTGGGAGAACTTTTGGTCAAAAATTGGCTGGAAAAATGGCAACAATTGGACACGTTATCCAAACGAGTTTACCTGGAATTTAAGCGCACCTAAAGGTCATTTACCGCTTTCCAATCAATTGCGCGGAGTGCGTGTAATTGCTTCTTTATTTTCTCATCCAGCTTGGAATTAGTTAGGAGTGAGGAGTTATGAGTTATGAATGGAATTTTTTTTTTAAACAGGAATGAGCGCAATTTGACGAGATCGTAAGTAGCGGGAATTCATGAATTCCCGCTACTGTATAATAGACTTTTAAATTATTTTTGCGTCATTCCTATTAAATTTCAAACTCAAAACGTAAAATTACGCTCCTCCAAACCCCAAACCCCTAACCCCAAACCCCAAACCCCAAACTCCAAACCCCA
>NZ_JAOWRF010000331.1 GCF_025753815.1 Plectonema radiosum NIES-515
GAGGGGGACAGGGGGTATAAATACCCAATGCCCAATGCCCAATGCCCAATGCCCCATTACCGATTACTTATTCCCTCAATGCCCAAAATCATCAACTGCCTTGAGAAGGAGTGTCTCCGGGTCCTGCTGTGACAATCACCAGTTTGTCAGGATTAATTAGGTCTTTGATTGCTTGGTGTACTTGAGTCATGGTGACGGCTTGAATGCGCTTGGGAAATTCGAGAATTTCTGTAGATGAAAGCCCGTAAACTGAATTGTTTAAAATGATGGTAGCGACATCGCTGGGATTTGCTAAATCTACGGGATAGCTGTTGGTAATTGAGCGTTTTGCCGAGTTTAATTCAGCTTCTGTGACTCCTTGTTCTCGGACTTGTTTGAGTAAAGCAACAGCGCTTGCGATCGCTTTATTGGCGTCTCCCGGAGAAGTCTGCATCTGAATTAAGAATGGACCCGGATTAACTCCAGCGGCAAAAGCACTGTAAATACCGTAAGTTAAACCTTGGCGATCGCGTACTTCCGTACCCAAGCGGCTAGATAATGTATCACCACCTAAAATTTGATTTAGTACCAAAACAGCATAAAAACGAGGGTCTTTACGCGATATGCCGTTGTAGCCGATATAAGTAACTGCCTCTGCCTTACCGGGAATTACTTGGTTTAAACGTGTCTTACTTTGCGGTAACGGTACTGAGGTAACATTCAAAATTGGTGCTTTACCTTTTGCTTGCCATTTACCGAAAGCTTCATTGAGTGAGGCTTTTACCTGAGCCGAATCGAAATCACCCACTATCGCTAACGTTGTTGTATCTGGTCGATAGTGTTCTTGATAAAAGCTAACCAAATCATCACGAGTAATATTCTTCAAACTTTCTTCTGTCGGAAAGCTGTGGAATGGGTGATTTTCGGGGTAAATTGCTTGCTGAAAAACTCTTCGTCCCAGGGAGCGGGGGTCATCTAGCTGTGCTTTCAACCCTGTTAATGACCGTCGCCGGCTGAGTTCTAATTGGTCGGCGGGGAAAGTAGCATTTTGTACTAAATCTGCCAGAGTTTGTATCAGTAACGGCAGATTAGTGGACAAACCTTGACCACCAATAGCGACACCTTCACGGCTACCACTAAAAGCTAAACTAGCTCCTTTATCTTCTAACGATTTCGCTAATGTCAGGGCATTTTGAGTTTTCGTGCCATTCATTAAGTTACTAGCAGTCAAACTCGCTAGCCCAGCTTTTTTAATTTTGTCAAATTCAGCCCCAGCGTCAATTTGTCCGGTGAGGTTGATCGAGGGAAAACTGCGATCGCTTAATAAAAGAACCCGCATCCCATTGGCTAGGGTAAACTGTTCTGGTAGCGATTGTTTGCTCGCAGTGGTAGCTGATGTGGCAGGAGGAAGATATTTGGCAAGTTCTGCTGGGTCTACCGGCTTACCTGGGCTGAAGTTCTCTGTGGTGCGACCAGAACCTGCATTAGAAGTTCCTGGTTTACCATCTGCTTGGGTGGGTTCAAAAAAGCCGATGGTTTGTTTAGCTGGATCGAGGTAGGTTTTCGCGGCTTTTTGCACATCAGCTGGTGTAACTTTGGCGATCGCTGCGAGATATCCCTCAATAAAACGATAATCTCCGGCGACGGTTTGATTATACCCCAGTTGATTTGCCTGACTGGTGATATCCTGATTATTCAGTATAAAAGAAGCTTGTAATTGCGTCTTTGCTCTATTCAATTCTTCATTAGTAACTGGCTCCTGTTGCAGTTTCGTCAGCGATTGTTGCAGCACCAAAGAAATGCGCGATAATTCTTGACCGGGTGCGGCTGTAGCATTAATTTCATACCAACCCGGTTCAATTAATTCTGCTGCACTCGCACTGACTGAACTAGCTAATCCTGATTCTACCAAAGCTTGGTAAAGTCGGGAACTACGACCGCCTGTAAGAATACCATCCATCAAATCAATCGCCGCGACATCGGGATGCTTGACATCTGGTAAAGGATAGATAATTTGCAGCAGTGCAGCGCTTCCCGGTTGCTTCAGCACGATTGGCTGCTTTTTCGCGGGAGTATTAGAAGGTACAGCAACAGTACCTTTTGGTGGAACCGTCTTGGCTCGTTTGGGAACCTTGCCGAAAGTGTCTTTGATAACTTTCAGCGTTGGTGCGGTGGTAAAATCGCCTGTAACTACCAATGTGGCATTATCTGGACTGTAGAAGGTTTGGTAATAATTCCGCACCTGCTCCACCGTGAATTTCTCGACATCGGCTTTTGTGCCTCCCACAGGTAAGCCATAAGTGCGATTTGGGAAAGCTGCCCGTAACATCGCTCGACCGAGACGATAGCTAGGGGAATTTTCGTATCCCTGTAATTCAGAAATGACCACACGCTTTTCACTCGTCAGTTGGTCGGGTCCAACTATTGCACCTTCCATGCGATCGGCTTCTAAAGTTAGCAGTGCTTCGAGTTTGTCTCGCTGCACAGTACCAAAGTAAGCGGTTTCGTCATAGCTGGTGAAAGCGTTAAATTGACTACCCAAAGCACTAAACAGCCGTCCAAATTGTACTGGACGGGCAGAAGTGCCTTTAAACATTAAATGTTCCAACTGGTGGGAGATACCATTTTCCCCCGTCCCCTCGTTGCGTGAACCAACTTTATACCAAACCTGCACGCTGACCACTGGTGCAGTATGGATTTCTTTGGTTAGCACGGTTAAACCGTTGTCTAATAAGGTTTTTGTCACCCCTTGGGTCAGTGCTGAACCCGATATAGGTGCAACTGTAGTTGGTGTTGCCGCGTTGGTAAAATTGTCTGAAAACAAATCGAGACTGAGAAAAAGGCTGAGGAACAAGCCGATAAGAATGTATGGACGCATTTTAGGAAAGAAAGCCATTGTTAGCAATTGAAATTCAAAATTGAAAATTCACGCATAGTATAAGTCCATCTTGGCAAGTATTTCGCGATGTGGGGGAAAG
>NZ_JAOWRF010000290.1 GCF_025753815.1 Plectonema radiosum NIES-515
TCCCCCCCTCCTCTTATTGCGGCTGTCTATTGACTGAGGGGGTTTGCTTTGGCTGGAGGGCAGCTTGAATGCGAGGTAATTCGAGGAATTTTTTCGTATCAGCTAAAAGGCGATCGCCCCAGAGATTATCCTTAAGGAAAGTCAAATTACCATAGCGATCGTCGATTCGCAGTGCAGCTTCTCCCATTGTCAAACCAGAAGCGCGATCGCCTTTAGTATACAGTGCCACTGCTAATGCTAATAAAGGTTCTGCGGCTTGTTTTTCAAGGGCAACAGCCGTTTGCCATTGCTTGATTGCACCGGGGATATTACCTTGTTCGTAGTTAATTAACCCGACGTTGTTAATCGCAGGCCAGAATTTTTTGTCAGCGGCTACTGCTTTATTGTATTGGGCGATCGCTTCTGGCAATCTACTCAGCTTATAGTAGGCATTCCCTAAATCAAACAATCCCTCTGAGTCATTGGGTTTCAACTTCAAACCCCCTTGATAATACTCTACTGCGGCTTGGTACTTTTCCTGCTGAAAATTAGCTGAACCCAAAGCAAACTGAACGTCAGCATTCTTCGGGTTGAGAGATTGTGCCTTATTTAAAGCAGCGATCGCCGTATCGAACTGCTTGTTTTGCAAATACAAGCCACCTAAGAGAAACCATACTTTATCATTCTTAGGAGCAAGTTGAGATGCCAACTTTGCTCGTGGTAAAGCCATTTCCGTCTGTTGAAACTGCGCTAGTTGAGCGGCTTCTTGTGCCAGACTCAACCCCTGCTGCTCTAATTTAGCTGTATCAAGTTGCAGTGTATGAGGAATCAATGCCTGTGCATGAGCTTTATAAGATAAACTCCAGAAACCACAGGCAACTAAAAGCGAAATTAATCGAACTAATTTGGGCACACTAACGCCTCTTAACCATAAATCTAAAGATTCTTTCAGCTAGCTTAAACGATCTTTCGCTATGAGCGACAGCAAAATTTTGTCCGCTTGGATTAGGGATTAGGAAAAGATTATTCATCTGGATCTGTTTCTTCCCAGTCAAGAGTCCCCAGGCTGATAACTCATCACTAAAGTCACCCGTTCAGGTGAAGTGATTTGTAAGTACATAAGGTTACTATGAGAAAAAACTTAAGTAAATGTAAATAATATTTGTATCGACTAAATCAGGAAATTCTCAATCACCTCTTTATTCCCAGTACCTAATCCTCAATCCCTTTTTGGTAACTTCCTCAAGTTGTTGAAGCGCCGATCAACCATCAACCCGCATCATTTTTTACAGGCTGCTCTTATGACTACGCAAATAGAACTCCCCGTATTTGGTAAAGTAAAAAATCCATTCCGCTGGCTGATTGGGCTGATGGCAGCTGGTGTGGTGGTTGTTGGCGCAACGACGACATACACCTTTGTAAATCAAGGTACACGCAAAGAGGATATTACGCAATTAACTGTGCCGGTAGAAGCGAAAAACGTTACTTTGCGGATTACCACTAGTGGTAAGGTTGTACCAGTTCAAAGCGTGAATATTAGCCCGAAAAATCCGGGAATCTTAAAACAATTGTACGTTGAGCAAGGCGATCGCGTCCAAACCGGAAAAATTCTTGCCCGAATGGATAGTGCCGATATTCAAGCGAGAATCCAGCAATTTAGCGCCAATTTAGCTCAATCTCAGGCTCAGTTAGCCGAAGCACAAGCCGGTAGTCGTCCTCAAGAAATCGACCAATCGAAAGCGCGTTTATCACAAGCCCAAGCGCAATTAGACCAAGCAAAAGCAGGAAATCGTCCTCAAGAAATTGCTCAAGCTCAAGCTTTGGTAGATGCAGCTCAAGCAAAGGCTAATTATAGCAGCAAAAAAGTCAAGCGTTACCAATATTTATATCAGCAGGGAGCAGTTCAAAAACAAGAATTAGATCAATTTATCAGCGAAGATAAAAGCGCGATCGCGAATTTGCTTGAAGCACAAAAACGATTATCGCTGCAACAAGCTGGTAGCCGTTCCGAAGAAATGGCTCAACGCAAAGCAGTCGTAGAAGAAGCAAAAGCGCAGTTGCAGTTGATGGAAAATGGCACCCGTCCGGAAATAATTAATCAGCGTCAAGCAGCTATGGCATCAGCGCAAGCTCAATTGAAGGCGGAGCAAGTTAATTTAGAAGATACGATTATCCGCGCACCTTTTGCAGGAATTGTCACCCAGAAGTATGCTAACATCGGCGCGTTTGTCACTCCCACAACTTCGGCTTCAAGTAGTGCGTCAGCAACTTCTAGTTCAATTGTCGCTGTTGCACGAGGTTTAGAAGTGCTAGCGCAAGTGCCAGAAGCTGATATCGGCAGAATTAAACAGGGACAAAGTGTGGAAATTGTCGCTGATGCTTATCCAGATCAAGTTTTTAAAGGACGTGTACGCTTAATTTCTCCAGAAGCAGTGGTAGAACAAGGTGTAACATCCTTTCAAATACGGGTGGCATTGGATACGGGTGCAGATCAACTGCGTTCTGGCTTAAATGTCGATTTGACGTTCTTAGGCGATCGCTTGTCAAATGCTTTAGTCTTACCAACGGTAGCGATTGTTACCGAAAAAGGTCAAACTGGTGTGTTAATCCCAGACGCGAAAAATAAAGCCCAGTTTCGCGAAGTCACAATCGGTTCGCAAATCAAAGACCAAACTCAGATTTTAGAGGGAGTTAAAGTAGGCGATCGCGTCTTTATTGACCCTCCAAAAGAATACAAAATCGAACAAAAGAAGAATAAAGGGTAAAAGGGAAAGGGAAAAGGGTTTTTAATTTTGGGAAAAGGGTAAAGGGGAGAAAATATTGTTTTTTTATTCTTTTCCCCACTCCCCACTCCCCACTCCCCACTCCCCACTCCCCACTCCCCACTCCCCACTCCCCACTCCCCACTCCC
>NZ_JAOWRF010000350.1 GCF_025753815.1 Plectonema radiosum NIES-515
CCGTAGTGGGAAGATTTCTGTAGTTGGAACTATGGATGAAAGTACCACGAAGGAAATCTTGCATATCCTTAACAGGACTGCTTGAAGCCTACACTGTACCCGCAAGGGTCAGTGTAGGAGATGTCACCATCTCAAACTAAACATTCCCTAGCTTTGCTAGAGAACCAAAAACTAGGAACACTTCAACAATGTTTTGGAAATTGATAGTTAGTGCTTTACTATTGCCCAGTTGCTTGGGATTTGAGACAGCAGCAGCACATATAACAAGTAAGGTGCAAAACCAGTCACAGTCTCAAGAATCGACATTGCCAGTTACTTCCACACTGGCAAATCAAAGTCTCATGAATTCTTCCACCCTTGCCAATGAAGAAGATTCATCAATTCAAAGCAACTTGGAAGCTGATACAGCCCAAGTCAAACAGACCAAATACGAGTATTATCAAAACATCCATCAACAGCGTCTTCGTCGTTATAGACAAAAGGTGCGTTCTCACAGCTATCGATGTCATCGTCAAGTGCGTCATCATCGCAGGTATAATCAAAACCGCGTTTACTATCCTCAAAATCATCACCCCAAACGGCATCACTACAGATACCAGCGTCAATATCAGCCCCAAAATTATCACAGACAACACAACTACAGATGCCAATATTATAGTCATGGCAGATGTTACAACTAATGCGACTAACTAAAAAATTGCACAAATTCCCCACAAATTAAACTCAAAAAACCTCTGCGTAACTCTGCGATTATTCCTTCGCTTCTCTGCGTTTAAAAATCCTATTTATTCTCAACTCAGTAACTGAATTAACACAAAAGCAAAAGCCGCACTACCTAGAGGAACTGTCAAATTATCAACACCCAACAAAGAAAAAGCTTCTAAACCAGTAGCTACCAAAGCAACCAGCAGTGATACCAACCAAGTTTGCCAAACATTCCCCAGGGTGAAGAGTAAAATCAAACTACAAACAATATAGCTGAGAACAAGCATGGTCAAAGAGCCTTCCCAACTTTTTTGCGCTCCAAACACTTGATATTTATGTTTGCCAAATCGCTGTCCAATCAGCGCTGCTAATCCATCTCCCCATGCCATGATCAAAATGCCGATCGCTGCATATTGAGGTTGTTGCAAATGCCAGAAGCAAGCAACTAAAACACCTATACTAACCGCATAAAAAAATGTCCCCAAACTTTGGCGTCCAACGCTGTTAATACCTGGGAGAATTGGAAATAAATAGGACAATAAGGTAACAGCACTCGCTAAAATCGAAGCTGTAATCCCCACACTTGCGGGGACATCTAGTAACCAAGCAAATAAAATCACATTGCCAGTACCAATATGAACTATTTTCCGCAACAGTTCTGCATCGCTATTGACAAAACGATTTGTCAGCCACGCAATTAGAAGGATGAGCGATACCCAAATGGCTACGATCGCAACTTGCAGCGACAAAGAGTGACTTGACTGGAAATCAAAAAATGAAGTTAACAATACAACAATATGAAAAATGTTGACGCTTATTATCAATGTATAGGATTTGGGTTACTGCGATGAAATTATTATTTATTTGGTTAATTAAAGGTTATCGCATTTTCATATCACCGCTGTTTCCCCCAAGTTGTCGCTTTCAGCCCACTTGTTCAATGTATGCTATTGAAGCAATTGAGCGATTTGGTGTTCTTCGTGGTAGTAGTCTGGCAATTTGGCGGATTTTGCGCTGTCATCCATTTCATCCTGGTGGATACGATCCGGTACCGGGAGGGGGAGAGGGGGGGAGGGGGAGAGGGGGACAAGGGGGACAGGGGGGACAAGGGGGATTTTGACTTTTGACTTTTGACTTTTGACTCCTATTTAATCCAAAATCGAAATGAGACCTTATCATCAAATACCAATTATTGAATGTGGTGAACCGTTGGTGGAGATTCCTTTAGAATTGTTTGCGGTGGAATCTCCCCATCCTTATGAAAAGCTAGGTGCCCCTTATGGAGAACATTCTCCTTATTTTCTCCGCAAAAGTTTGATTTCCAACTTGAAAGAAGCGCAAAATCACTTACAGCGAATACATCCAAATTGGCACATTCAAATTTTTGATGCTTATCGCCCGGTAGCTGTGCAACAGTTTATGGTAGATTACAGTTTTGCTCAAGCGCTGCAAGAAAGAGGACTGATAGAAGCGCAGTTGTCAAGCTCCAAACGCCAAGAAATTTGGGAAGCGGTTTATGAAATTTGGGCTGTACCCAGTAAAGAAGAAAAAACTCCACCTCCTCACAGTACCGGTGCGGCGGTGGATGTGACGTTGGTAGATGACAATAGACAAGTGGTTGATATGGGTTCACCGATTGATGAAATGTCAGAGCGATCGCTTCCCGATTACTTTGCTAATAACAGCGAACTCGAAGCACAACAATATCACGCTCATCGTCAACTGTTGCATGATGTCATGTTAAAAGCCGGATTTCAACGCAATCCTAGAGAATGGTGGCATTTTTCTTTAGGAGATCAGATGTGTTGCTGGTTGAATAATCAATTGATACCAGGTAGTTCTCTCACAGCTCGTTATGGACGTGTTGTATAGCACTATGACTGACACCTGGCACCATTCTCAATTAGTTGCGAATCCTGCCCAGAACTGAAGCTCCACAGCTGATAGCCAAAGTCTACTTGAAGTAGATCGGCATAAATAAACGCTCCTTAACGTAGTAACGGCTTAAGCCGTTAAAATCCAAGAGCGACGAGGAGTAAACTGCTGCTATATAAATCCTAGACAAGTCTAGACATTTACTTCTTACTTCAACGGGAGCATGGGAGCGGTTATCCCTCAGTAAGCTTTCACGATGAAGCCAACCGTGATAAGTTAATTGCCGCGTTTAAAT
>NZ_JAOWRF010000401.1 GCF_025753815.1 Plectonema radiosum NIES-515
CCCAGCCGAAAGAGACTTGGAAATGCCTGAAACTGAAAGTTACACTAGATTAAGAAAACAGTGACTTCAATTCTTGCTAAAAGAACAGACATAAAACTAGCGCTCAAGTATGTAGCAGCAGACAAAGGGTAATTATTATGACAAATTTTCACAAAAAGGCATTGACCAAACATCACTCCTCAAAGCGTGTAGCATTGACTGGAGCGCTAGCAGCCAGTTTAATCATGTTGCCAGGAATTTTCGGGAGTACTCCCGCATTAGCGCAAAAAGCAGAGCGCGAAACCCTAATTTATAGTGACTTGCTGAAAGCAACTAAAAACAACCAAGTTGATAAAGTAGAACTTGACGAAGCTGAACAAATTGCCACGGTTTATTTCAAAGGGAAAAAAGATACACCACAAAGAGTAAGGCTTTTGGAGAATAATACAGAGTTAATTAATAAACTCAAAGAGAATAAAGTTGAGTTTGGTGAGGTTTCCTCAGCTAATAGTAGAGCAGCTGTTGGGTTTTTGATTAACTTAATGTGGATTTTGCCGCTACTGGCGTTAATGTTATTATTTCTGCGACGCTCAACTAATGCCTCTAGCCAAGCGATGAACTTCGGCAAATCTAAAGCGCGTTTTCAAATGGAGGCAAAAACAGGAGTAACATTTAACGATGTAGCAGGCATCGAAGAAGCCAAAGAAGAACTGCAAGAAGTCGTTACCTTCCTCAAACAACCGGAAAAATTTACTGCTGTCGGTGCCCGCATTCCCAAAGGAGTGCTGTTGGTTGGACCTCCAGGAACTGGTAAAACTTTATTAGCGAAAGCGATCGCTGGAGAAGCTGGTGTACCTTTCTTCAGTATTTCCGGTTCGGAATTTGTAGAAATGTTTGTAGGTGTTGGTGCATCCCGTGTCCGCGATTTGTTTAAGAAAGCGAAAGAGAACGCTCCTTGTATCATCTTTATCGATGAAATCGACGCCGTAGGCAGACAGCGGGGTGCTGGTATCGGTGGTGGTAACGATGAAAGAGAACAAACCCTCAACCAACTGCTCACGGAGATGGATGGTTTTGAAGGTAATACTGGCATCATTATTATTGCTGCCACCAACCGTCCTGATGTATTAGACGCAGCATTGTTGCGTCCGGGACGCTTTGATCGGCAAGTAATAGTTGATGCACCCGACATGAAAGGACGATTGGAAATTTTACAAGTCCATGCGCGGAATAAGAAAGTAGATAAGAGTGTATCATTAGAAGCGATCGCTCGCCGCACTCCTGGTTTCACTGGCGCCGATTTAGCCAATTTACTCAACGAAGCGGCAATTCTCACCGCTAGACGCCGCAAAGAATCTATTACCCTTTTAGAAATTGATGATGCGGTTGACCGGGTTGTGGCTGGGATGGAAGGTACTCCCCTTGTAGATAGCAAAAGTAAGCGCTTAATTGCTTACCATGAAGTTGGACACGCTTTAGTCGGGACATTACTCAAAGACCATGACCCAGTGCAAAAAGTTACCCTCATCCCACGAGGACAAGCCCAAGGTTTGACTTGGTTTACTCCCAACGAAGAACAAGGCTTAATTTCTCGTTCTCAACTGCTATCCAGAATTACCTCAACTTTAGCAGGTCGCGCCGCTGAAGAAATTGTTTTTGGCAAACCAGAAGTAACCACCGGTGCCGGAGATGATCTGCAAAAAGTTTCTGGAATGGCACGGCAAATGGTGACACGTTTCGGCATGTCTGACTTAGGTCCACTTTCTTTAGAAAATCAAAGCAGCCCAGAGGTTTTCTTAGGACGTGACTGGATGAACAAATCAGAGTATTCTGAAGAAATTGCCGCCAAAATTGATTCACAAGTGCGGGAAATTATCACTCATTGCTACATCAAATCAAAAGAACTGTTGCAAGAAAACCGCACAGCAATGGAGCATCTGGTAGATTTGTTGTCAGACCAAGAGACAATCGAGGGAGATTTATTCCGAAAAATTGTCGGGGAATATACTCAGCTACCTGAACCAACATTAGTTGTGTCTCAATAGATGTTTGGGGGTAGGGTTTCCTCCCCCTTAGTTGTTACGTTCTTTCATATCAGATCCGGCAAATCACACATTAGGTGTTGTCAAGACACCTCTGCGCGGAACGTCTTGACAACATAATAATATTATTCGCAAGTGCGAAGATTAAATAATTTGAAATTTAACCGCTCATTTCCTTGTCAAACCTACAAACGAGTCGGAGCAATGCCTTTTCAATTGTTTCAACAGTAATCGGTTATCAGGGTAAATCATGTAAATTTACTTAAATTTCATACTTGAGAAGTACAAATATTACTATCATAGATACAAATATCTAAAAACAAGTAAACTAGCGTGACTAATATTTAGCATGTTTTTTTATGCATATAGTTAAATTTATGTCAATTACCTCGTAGATATAATTTTGCAGAGTAAATCTGATCTATGTGTTACTTTTACCTATTGTAATGTACAAAGTCGTAGCGGAGCTACTTTTAAATCCATAACAAAGGAAAAATCATGTCAATTAAAGGTGCAGGAAAACTTTTCCAGACACGAGAGCCAGATTTTTGGGCAGAGGTTGCTAAAATTGCGGCTTTAGTTTTCCCAAAAACTAAGTTTCAATTGTTATATCAAACAATTGGAAGTGGTCATGCGGCTTTAGTTCTGCCAAAAAGTCAGTTTCAATTGTTATCTGAAAAAATTGGTAGTGATAATTTATGTATAACTTTTAAAGGAAAACACTTTTCCGAAAATTTTAAGTTGAGGTTTTTTCCCAAAATAAGAACTCTAACTTTATCCGGGTACTACAACGATGGAATGGCTCACTTAATTTATATTCCGGGTAA
>NZ_JAOWRF010000192.1 GCF_025753815.1 Plectonema radiosum NIES-515
CCCCTGTCCCCCTGTCTCCAAGGAGTCCCCTGCCATCCGGTGTGCCAAGGGTAAGTCCATAAACCGCACAGGGATGTTATTAGTTAAGGCGTAATGCAGTGCTTGCCATTCGGGTGAGAAGATGGCGAAGGGATAATAAACGCAGTCTTGGGGTTTATCTGGTACATATATTAGTAATGCGACTGGTGGCTGCATTGCAGGTGAACCGACCAGATGCAGTACTGATTCGGCATCGGGTGGTCCTTCGATGAGGATTGTATCTGGTTGGAGAGTTTCTAAGGCTTGACGCAGACTGCGTGCTGAACCGGGACCGTGATGGCGGATACCGAAGATGTGGTGTGTCATGTTATTAATCTTTCCAGATATATCTCCAAGTATTAATCTGTTCTGGATTGTACTTCTGGAAAATTTTCTATATGAGTAATTATTTTAATATTTTAACCAGTTCTCTAGTGTGAGATTAGGAATATTTTCAAAATCTCGAATATTGTTAGTAACGATAATATAGGATTTATATTTGATTTTTGAACAAACACGTAGGGTGTGTTAGCGGCGAGAGTACGGCACCTTTTGTAAGGGCTTGGTGCCGTACTTTCGCCGCTAACGCACCCTAGAATACTTAAATTTTTTCATAAATCAAACCGGATTCCTATATCCTCTTTAGGGTTTTGATTAAGCAGCACAAATGTTAGTCTCAATAACTTTTTTGCGCTGCTCTCTTCCGATATTTAGACAATGCTCAGATTATTCAAATTGCCTTTAAATCCGGTTATCTCAATGATGCTGTCTGTGCTTGCAGAAAACCCAGCCGTACCATCATTAAGTGCTAGAAAGGTGCGATCTAACAGTCCATCGCGAAATCTAAAAGTGGAAGCACCATTGACCACAAAGTTACTGGGAGTCAACACCTGCCCAATAGCAGTTTCAGTCAAAGCACTCACTGACCCCAACTTTCGGATTTGAGTGGCTGAAACCGCTTGAGTCGCATCGATAAAATCAATACCGATCTCCAGGTCTTTAATCGCGTCGTAATTACCCAGTAAAGAATCTTTCAGCGATTGATACTGGAAGGTATCTGCGCCACTTCCACCCGTGAGCAGATCGCCCCCTCCACCCCCGCGAATCGTGTCATTGCCTGCACCCCCATTGATGATGTCATTACCATTCACGGCGAAGAGGCTGTCATTTTTACTGGTGCCCGTGACCGTAAAGCGCTCGATACCCCCAAACTCGATGAAATCTAAGACGGCAGAGTTTGGAGTACTACTAACGTCACGCGAGGCAGTCCCATAAAAGCTACTGCCATTGAACCGCATTCCCGTACCCGTGTCGCCAACCGAGTAGTCGATAATCAGATGATCCAGCCCATCACCACCAAATACGGTATCAGAACCCAATCCAGCATTAATTGTGTCGTTACCTGCACCTGTTTTAAAGAGGTCATTTTGTCGCAGGACAGTACCGTTGAGGATACCAGACTGGAGTATGGTATCGTTGCCACTGCCTGTTTCCAGCGCAAACCGTTCAAAATTGGTCGCTCTGACAACTCCAGCAATGTTGATATCTTGAAGATTGGTAAGGTTGAGATTTGTTGTTTGGCTCGAAAGGTCTAGCGCTAAGTAGTCAAAGCCAGCACCACCATCAAGAGTGCCAATGTTTCCTGCGAGCAGTCGGATTGCGCTCACCTCATCATTCCCCGCCCCAGCACGAATGACGCTGTTGGCGGTATGAAGACTAAAGGTGTCATCTTTACTGGTGCCAGTAACCGTAAACTGCTCGATGTCATAAAAAAGGATGGAGTCTAGTGTCTTCTTACTATTCGTACTGTCCGTCCATCTCCGGGCAGAACTGACAGTATTGAAGTTTACCCCCGTGCCCGTATCCCCAATCGAGTAGTCTAGAATGAGATGATCAATACCTGTCCCACCATAAACGTAGTCTATTTCACCCAATCCAGGGTTAATTGTATCGTTGCCGCCATTGGTTCTAATGATGTCATTACTGCGAAAGACTGCACCATTAACCAGGGTGGGTCTGATGACGGTATCGTTGCCGTTGCCTGTGGTAATATTTTCCATAATTTCAATGCGCTTTTAGTGTACGTTAAAGGCGATCGCTGTAGTAGTCAAAAATTGGAGTTAAGAGCAAAACTGGGTAACAAATAAGGCTAGACCTTAGACTGCTACCAATTTTGTGTCTCGCAAACTTCAAACACACTCTATAGGAAAAATAAGAGCCATCTTTATAAAGAGTTGAGCGGCATCTCCGGCGAAACACCGACTGTTAAAGAGGAGTCGCTTACAACAACTTATTGTTATGACAATGCTGTTTGGATACTAACACATTATAATCTTTTTATACATTTACGAGAGGGAAATACTTATTTTTCCAAAAATTATTTGACAGTTGATTCACCTATCAACAACCAAGATATAAACATTTTGGCATTGCTGAATTGATGCATGAATACGGATGTAGAGACGTTCCGCGCCCTACGTCTCTACAAGGATTTTGGTATTATGTAAAATCATTTACACGCCCCGGATTCAGCAACGCCAACATTTTTAACATATATTCATATTGGGTTGCGCTTCACTTCACCCAACCTACAAATCTTAACTTTGCGTCTTTGCGGCTTTGCGTGAGATTTCCTCTAAGATACCTCCCGACAAGCGCGATATAAA
The DNA here is from genome assembly GCF_025753815.1 of Plectonema radiosum NIES-515. Classification (GTDB taxonomy): domain Bacteria; phylum Cyanobacteriota; class Cyanobacteriia; order Cyanobacteriales; family Nostocaceae; genus Hassallia; species Hassallia radiosum_A. The sequence continues at coordinate 2,685 of NZ_JAOWRF010000192.1, forward strand.
TCCTTCCACCCATCCCTTTCTTTCACCACCGTTTCCAAATACTCCCGCCAAACTACTTTATCCTGCACTGGGTCTTTAATCACCGCCCCAATCAACCCAGAAGCAACATCTGCTGCTTGTAAATTTCCATCGCCAAAATGCGCCGATAGCGCTATACCATGATTAACAACAGAAATAACTTCCGCTGTACTCAAAGTGCTACTAGGGGATTTAATCTTGGTTTTCCCATCTTCCGTAACCCCGCTACGCAATTCCCTAAATATAGTCACAATGCGGCGAATTTCTTCCAACGCTGGGGGTTCGGCTGGCAATTCTAAAGCCTTTCCCAAACTTTCCACCCGCAACTGCACAATTTCCACTTCTTCATCTACAGTCTTTGGTAAAGGCAAAACTACCGTGTTAAAACGGCGTTTCAAAGCGCTAGAAAGTTCATTTACACCCTTATCGCGGTCATTTGCAGTGGCAATCACACTAAAACCCTTCCGCGCTTGCACCTGGGAATTAAGTTCCGGTATCGGCAGTGTTTTCTCGGAAAGCACAGTAATTAATGTATCTTGCACATCAGCGGGAATGCGCGTCAATTCTTCCACACGGGCAATTTTACCATCTTCCATCGCCCGCATCAACGGACTTTGAACCAAAGCCGCCATCGAAGGACCATCAGCCAACAATTTGGCATAATTCCAACCATAACGAATCGCTTCCTCACTCGTCCCAGCCGTACCCTGAATTAACAGCGTCGAATCACCAGAAATCGCTGCTGCTAAATGTTCAGAAAGCCAAGATTTTGCCGTTCCCGGTACACCAAGCAACAACAAAGCCCTATCCGTCGTCAAAGTAGCCGTCGCAACCTCAATTATCCGCCTATCCCCAATATACTTCGGCGAAACCTCAAACCCATTATCCAACCTCCCACCCAAAACATACATTACCACCGCCCAAGGCGACAACCTCCAATTCGGCGGACATTGCTTATTATCAACCTTCCCCAACTCCTCCAACTCAACAGCAAACTCCTCCTCCGCATGTTCCCTCAACAAACTCGTCCTTTCCTCTTCCCCCTTCTTCCTTGGTGTCCTTGGCGCCTTGGCGGTTCGATTCTCTTCACTCACCTCTTAACTCCTGTATCATCTCAAACCTAAACAACAACATAGCCAAAAACTCATTCACAAAACCTTGCCAAAACGAACCCTCCTCCACAACAGCCAACAACTCACCAGCAGCTTCCATTACAGAAGGTTCCATATAAAGAGCGAAACGTTGAAAGAGCGATCGCATTCCCCATTGACAGTGCTTATCAGCTTCAATATATTTTCCTACACTTAACAGCACAAGCTGACTAACTTTTTCACTCCAAGGCATTTGATAATGCTTCAACAACGTATACGCCGGATGATTCACCGAAAGCAATTTACCTTGATTCTCCAACAATATCTGCAAAATCAAAGCATCCGCCTTATTCTGCCCTAAAAGCTTCAACAACCCAACAACCAACTCCTCACCATTGCCCAAATAACTGTGATAAAACTTACTGGCATTTGGTAATAACACTTCCGCACACAAAGAATCTTGACTTTTCAAAGCTCCTGTTGCCCAAGCTTCTAACAGCATCTTTTCCCACTCATTACCATCCACAACTTGTAATAATTGCTGTGGCATCTTGCCCCAATTATTACACCAAAAACTAGGCGGTACGCAACAAAGCATTTGCAATAATAAACTAGCTTTCTCCCCCAATGCAGAACTGTAGCGAGATTGATCGATGCCATCGCGAATCATTTGGCGATCGCACAAGACCGGCAAACTCACTTGCACAGAGTTGTGGTTAAATATAATCAAGGGGTGAACTCGCTCGATCATCCGCTGACACAATCTCGATTTTGGCAGCAATGAAAGCAACTTCGCGGCAATATCTCGCACTTGCTTGCGTTTGTCATCTAATGCAGCTTCTAAAAACGGCTCATCGTTCATACTCAAATTGATTTCTAAAGCTGCTAATAAACTCGCTCTCTCATCGCCACTTTCCTTTTTCCAAGTTTTTTGCAGTTTTTCTCGTGCTTGTTCTGGATTTTGTTCGCGGAGTCTTTGCAGTAGCGATCGCCTTGCCTCTTTACTACCAATCTGCCAAGCTTTATCAGTAATTTCACTGTTTACATAATTCCAGTCTGGGTTCTGCTTTGCTAGCCAATATCCGCGCTTGCCCAAAACTGGTAAAATGAAAACTCGTAAATTACTTTGCTTTTGCCCTAAGGTCAACAGTTGAGGCAAGTATTGTGAAGGAACTCTTCTTTTAGCGGCAGCTGCCACTGTTAACCATTCTGGCAGAAGTTGGGCATTCCCACTTAATATCAAAGCTAGATGTTGCCGAGAAAGAAGACTGCAATCAAGTAATTCTTCTTCTTCACTTCTGTTTTGTAATGGTTGCTGATCGAAAGATATTTTACCAGCGCGTTGATAAAGAGCAAAAGCACCAGCCGCACTCAGTAAATTACCTTCTTTGTCGCTGCTATCCAAACAACTCAAAATCTCACTTAACTTATTATCAGGTAGTATCGCTTTTAACCCTTGCCGTTCAGTACCGATTAATGCTGTTTTTACGACCTCTTGCCATAAGTGCTTCATAATTTTTCAAGTGTGACAAAGACATTTTCTGCATATACACTTAAAGGAAGAAAGCGATCGCCATTCCATTCCCCAAATATTCCAACCGCATGTCCACCGCTGAGTGCCAATAATTGCCATGTTTGTTGAGAACTTAAGCCAGTTGTAGATAGCATATATCCATCGGCATCACGCACAGCACGACAGTTCCCATCATTAAACACAGGCATTACAGCTTGTAACGCTACAGGAAACTGCTCGATCCAAGGATTTTGTGCCAAGGCTTTAGCGTAAGCTGTCATCATGTGTTGGATACTACCAAATCCTGGCATTTTGTCCACCGGATCTGCTGGGTTATGATGAATTTTTATAAGCGATCGCAACGGATAAGCACTCTCGAAAAATACTAACTCTGCATCTATACTAGTTCCTGGAATCAAGGTAGTATCTAATGGTTGACTGCCATAAGCAAAGTTAAGAATTAATGCTGGTTGTTGACTTTGTTCGCCCCATAACCAATTAAACTGCGATCGCAATTTATCTTCTTCGGTGATGCGTTGACCTAAAATTAACCAGCGATCGCGCACACCTGAGGACGTTAATAATTCTTCTTGATTCTGCGTCCAGCCAATTTGGGTACGGATGTCTGCTTGCATTTCGGCTGGGAAAGTTTCCAAACGTTTAAAGCCGGAAATTAACAAATAAACACGTCCCAACTGTGTCAACAGCCTTTCTTCCCACCCGATACCAGAATGTGGTATGCTTGCTATCTGACGCAGCATCCGAGCAACCCCCGACGCTTGAGCATCTACAAGCCTCGCTGCTGCGGTATCCCAAAAGCTGTAAGGTTGCCCAAGGGCAACAGCTAATCCCTGACGTACCAAATCACGCAACCAAAGTTCTAAATCCTGCATTCCCGCAGTTACTTTGTTGTAGCGCATCTGGGCACGCTTTGCTTGAGCGACTGTATCAACTACTTTCTTTGTATCTGGTTTGTCTTTGGGAATATCAAGACTAATTTTTTGTGGCAAAGTTTTTTCTGTAAAAGCATCTTTTTGATCGGCAAAAAGCAAAAACAAACCGATTGCGTGTTTACATGGTGTTTTGTGACTGGGACAATTACATTTAAAAGCAAGTTCTGTCAGATCAATCTGTGTTCGGTAAGGATTGCTACCGCTACCTTGACACTCACCCCAAATAGCTTGTTCGTTGTAACCCAACGATAACCATAAAGAACGCACTGCTAGAACTTGAGCATTAAGTGCGGAACTGGTATCTGGTGCTAGCGCTATAATTTGTTCCTGAGTCCAGATTAGAGACATGGGTATTGTTGCTGAGTGCGCTGTGATAAGTGCGTTTTCTGGTTTCTGTCAAGTTTTTCATAGTTTTGTCAAAAGTCCATTCTCCATTAAACCTTCTTTTCGTTATCGGTGGTGAATTCCCTTGGTTCATAATAACGGCAACCTTCACAAGGTCCTGATGGGTTGACAGCACAGCGTACATAGCCAGATTTAGCATTATATCGGCAACTGATGTCACCGATGAGATAACCGACTCCTTCGAGATAATAGCGATCGCTTAAACCAAGTCGAGAATTTTGCCCTAGTTGCGTTCTGGGAAAGCTCATAGTAGCTTGTCTCATTTGCGTTTCTCTTTGCATATGACTTTTGCGAATCATCCACAAAGAGAACAGTGCCGGTAAGAAAGCAACAGCAATAATCAAGAAAATGTTCACCTGATCTTTACTTGTTTTTAGGTTATATTTTCAAATCGTAAAACACTTGCAACAATCCAGAGTCTTAGGTTTTAACATCTTTCAACGAAGAAGTGTTGTATCGCGATCGCGATCGCGCTTCTAAGAGGATATGAGTTAAGTCATATCATGGGAGCGCAAATCACACATACGCTCCAAGACGTTCCACCGGAACGTCTCTACGACGGTAGGTATATTTTTATTACTGTTAATTAAACGCACATCATATCATAAGGTGCTCATGCGTAGTGAAAGGCACTATATTTTTGGTTTCAGTCCGTGACCCTCAAACCAAGGAGAAAATATTTAATTTTCTTTAAAAAAATTATTGAAATTCAATATTCAGTCAATCTTGGATAATTTTTCCGCCATCTTTCCAGCTTATCGATAGAAATTGATTTAGTTACGACATTAACATCATTTCCTCGCCAATCAAGTTCTGAATCTGTTGTAAAAACACCACACTCTAATTGTTCTAATTCAATATTCCAATATTGACTAAATCTATTTTTTAAAGTTATCACTTGTTCAAATACTTTATTTCTGTGTTTATTTCTTCTTTTTCTTTCGGTTGCACCGGTTGCTTCTGTATCAATAAATTTAGTTTCAATTAAAAATAAACTACCAGTATACGTTAAAAAAACAAAATCACACTTGCCTAAATCTGTATAATCAGAAATTGGAGATTTTTCAAATAGAAGTAGTTCTGAACATAAAGGAAATAAGTCTTTAAGATTCAAAAATAAATAAGCTTGTAATAGAAGTTCTTTGTCATAAGGAAAGACAATAACTCCTTGAAAAAATCTTTTAATATTTTCCTGAGTTTGAGGCTGAATTTGTTTACAATAATAAACAAATTGATTTAGCTCATTTACGGTCATCAATTTTTTTTTGCTCCTTCCCCTGGTTGCCGCTATCTAGTCACGGCATTAAAAAATACCATTTTATCAAGGGAATTATCATCAGCATAAGTAACTAAAAAAAACTAATTTCTACTAGAGAGACTACGGCAAATTACTGATGAAGGAGCCAATAAAGAGGGGGAAAGGAGAAAGGAAAAAAGGCAAAGGGAATAAAAACAAGTTTCAGAATTTCACTTGCCCAATGCCCAATGCGAGGGTGCCCATTGCACTCAAGTACCAGTCAGCTGTTTTACCTCAGTCGGAAATCCTGCATTGTTGAGAGCCTGAAAAGCAGTTATCGAATCTTGTACCCAAAATTGTCTGCCAAGAAGAACAGCTTGGCGGGAATTTAGGGCTTGTATAATACCTATCACTGGCACTTTTGCTTTTTCTCTGTCTCCTGAGTGTTCTTTCAAAATTGTTCTGACGCGATTAAGTTCTTGGATATCTGCTGTTTGTTGAGAACTTAATTCTAGCATCACCAGTTGTACTGTTTCTACTTGTTCGGCATCTTCAACAATAAATTGAGGTTTCTCGTCTTTTCGCTCTATTTTACCCCAAATAATCAAGCGTGAATCAACTTGAAGTAGTGAACTTATGCGCTCATAAGATTTAGGAAAGGCTACCGCTTCCGATTGTGCAGTTAAATCTTCTATTTGCAAAATCGCCATCGGTTCGTTGCCTTTTTTTGTCATCACCTTTTTGACGCCATTTAGCATGACAAGCGCACAAACCATGATTCCTTCTTTTTGCTCGGCAAATTGCGTCAGGTTAATAGGAGCAAGATATCGCGCTGTTTGCTGTATAGATTTCAGCGGATGATCGGATACATAAAAACCTAAAAGTTCCTTTTCTTTGCGTAACTTTTCCGGTTGGGGTAAATCAGGAACAGGATTTGCTTTCGGGGCAGTTTCAAAAGCTTTGCTTACTTGATTATTATTTGTATTGTGAGAAATTCCAGTATTAAAATCAAAGAGATTTCCTTGACCGCTAGCTCTATCTCTGGCACGGGATTGTGCCCAATCATATACTAATTCTAGGTCTTTGATTAACTGATGGCGGTTAGATTCGATTTTATCAAAAGCTCCGCAGTAAATTAGCGACTCTAAAGCGCGACGGTTAACAGCACGCAAATCCACGCGATCGCAAAAATCAGCCAGAGATTTAAACGATCCTCCCTCGTTCCTCGCTTCTAATATACAAGCGATCGCATTCTGTCCCACATTACGCACTGCACTAAATCCAAACAAAATATTTTTTGCCAGGGGCGTAAAATCCACTTGACTTGCGTTAATATCTGGTGGGTCTATCTCAATATCCAAACTCGTACAGCTAGCAATATACTTCTGCACCTTATCTGTGTCACCACTGTTAGCCGTTAACAGTGCCGCCATATACTCTAATTTATAATTAGCTTTTAAATATGCAGTTTGATAAGTTACATAAGCATATGCCGTCGAGTGAGATTTATTAAAGCAATTAGAAGCGATTAAACCATCTTTAATTACAAAATTATGGTCGCAACTCACGCCAATATCATAGACATTTTGTGTTCCTAGAGATTTACGTGTAATAATTTTAACCATACAATTGGGAATTGGGGAAATAGAAAATAGAGAACGTTAAATTAATTTTAGGACTACCGCACTCAATCTGACTGGAAAATATGCATCAAAGAAAAAGGTTCTTTTTATTGATGCAGATATTCAAGGTTCTGCTAGTTGGTGGTATAGTCCCAGTCGGAATGGTATGAGGTTCGACCTATCCCAAGAGACAGATCCTCAACTTTTAGGTAATTTAGGAAAGATAACACGTTACGATTTAATAGTGGTAGATACACCTTTGGTGCTACGCTCTGAAGTATTAGCGCCGAAAGCAATGCGATCGCTAACTATTTTGTTTTGCCTACACCCCCAGCACCAATGGATTTAGTTGTCCTAATTGACACAATTAAAAAATCCGTCACTCCCTTGGAAACACTCCATAGCGTGCTGCTAACCAAAGTGGATATACGGAGTTTTACACAAGCACAACAAAAAAATACCTTGGTACAGTTAGGAATACCTGCTTGCAATAACTTTATTCGTGCTGACAAAGCACACGAACGAGCAGCCCTGGCAGGTATGGCAATTACTCAATGGCAAAGAAATAATGCACGCGAAGCAAAGTCAGACTACCGCAGCTTCGCTGACGAATTCAAGCATGATTAGAGGAAATTATGGTTAACAGACATGTAGACGACGTACTACAAGAAAAAACACAAAAATTTACACCATATGAAGGTGAATCTGCAATTGAAGTTACTGCTGAGGCAATTGTAGAACATGCCGAATTATCTGAGGAATTGTCAACAGCTACAGTTGAGCAAACTCCAGCTACACACACAACTCAAACCTTGGCTGATTTAGAAGCAATGGTCAAAGAGTTGCAAGAAACTTTAGAACAATCACACCACAGAGAAAAACAACTACAGCAAAAAAATAGTGATTTGCACTCAGCTTTGTCTCAAGAAAAATTGCTTTTATCAGAACAAAAAGTATTAGTAGAACGATTGACAAAAGAGCTTTACGATGCAAAGAAAGCTGCACTACAACTTGCAGAAGCTAATTCCCAACTTATAGAAGAAAGCAATGTTCTCAAAAAAGAAAAGGAAAGTATTGTTCTCAAACAAGAAAAGGAAAGTATTGTTCTAAAACAAGAAAAGCAAATTATCCCAGCTAGCAGCTACAAAAAATCATATCAATCATCACAAAAGGCACCGCAACACCAACCTGAGCCAAATCAATTGAAACCAGTCGCTAGCTACTACAAAAAGTCACATTACTCATCGGAAAAGCCCCCGCAACAGGAACCTGAGCAACATGAATTTAAACCAGCCGGTAGTTACAAAAAATCACACCGTTCATCGGTAAATTTAGCGCAAAATCAACCAGATGAAGGTCAGGATAATTCTTCTCAAATGTGGTTACTTGACTAGATTAAGTTTCCCCGGTTTGAACACACTCCCCACCGAGTTGATTGGGAGCTTTAGGCTACCAGTTAGAACTGCTTTTCTTTGCAATATGGTTTGGTTCAGGTCGAAAAGCAGGTAAACTGACTGCTGTTCCACTACTGTTGAAAGCAAGTGTGACTGTAAAACAAATAGCGGAACAGCTAGATATTGAAGGGTTTAGGCAGGCAGGACAGCAGTCTTGATTAAGCGTCTAACTCGATCAATTTAATCTAACGCGGAAACGAACAAAACCGAAGTTGCTACCAGTTGCTTGTGAGAAATTCCCAACATTGACAATCACAGCACCGTTGCGATTAGTTTGGTTAACGCAAGAATTGCCCGCAGGTAAAGGTGAAAGAGCTGAGAAAAAGCTGCCTCTATCTGCATCTGCTGCATTCGTTACAGATGTATTTGTACCAGCTAAATCTAATAGTACACCACTACCCACACCAAAACTATCGGGTACAAAGAGGGTATCATCGGGAATTAAATCGCAAAATCTGGCGTTTTGAATTGACTGTGTACCATCACTGAGAAAATAGAGAGTATATTCAACTTCATCACCACTCTGCAAAGCAGCTTGAGAGTCTAGACTGATAACTCCCCGTGGGGCTAATTGCGACCAACCAGCGGCATTATCATTGCTGTCGTTGGGGTCATCAATAAAAGTATTAAAGTTAATTCCCCTCAGCGGTGCGTTGTTGCGGAATACGTTGGAAATTCGCTTGACAAAACGCAGATTTGGTGTTCCATTGAAGCTGACTGGTGTAGGGACATTATTATTAGTCGGATCGCCATCGTTATTATTTCCTGTAACTGTACTGCCTAAATCTGGGTTAACACCATCAGTGGAGTCATCAGTTACAGGTGTGGTGTTACCGTTTGTGGTTGCGATCGCTCTTGCGGTATTGTTAAAAGGACCCAGATTACTACCGGGTGTGACTCTAACACTAAAATTAATCGTGGCACTAGCGCCTATAGGTAGAGTTTCTGTACCTGCGAGCAAATTGCGATCGCTATTACCGTTAAAGTTAACATTAGCTGCTGTCAGCGCACCACTGACAGTTACGCGACTGGAAATAGCCACAGCAGTAGCCCCATTAAAGGTACTATTAGCATTACCAAATAAATCATCGCTGACTTGGACGTTATTTAAAGCGACATTTCCGTAGTTGCGGACAATGACAGTGTAAGGTACCGTGTAAGTTCCATCACTGTTATTCACCACACTACCAGCTTGCTTGGCAACACCGATACGCCGTCCTGGAGTCAGGGTCACGGGGGTAGGACTAGTATTATTATTGGGGTCTAAATCGCCGTCTGGGTCAGTATTAGTACCATTGATAGAATCATCTGTAATTGGACCTGCTTCCGGAGGACTAGCTGGGTAAATGGCTGATACCTGGGCAGTATTATTAAACGGACCAAAATTACCATTAACAGGAGTGATGTTGACATCAAAGGTAATAGTGGCAGTTTCTCCACCATTAAGTCTATCGTTTGTAGTTCCCTGCAAAAGATTTTGGTTGCTCTGACCGTTGAAGCTAGAATTGACTGTTAAGCTGGAACTAGAGCTTTGAATATTACCAACAGAATTGATGGTTGCACCAGCAAAGGTAGTTGCCAGATTGTCTGTTACTTGGACGTTTGTCACCGTGTAAGGAGTATTCGGATCTCTGGGTGCGAGGTTTTGCACCGTCATGGTGTAAGGTATGGTGAAGCTACCATCGGCTCTAGGAACGGGAGCACCTACACTTTTAGCGATACCGATATTCGGTCTACAAGCTTCAACACCAACTGCAACAACACCAAAGTCATCACCATTGCTTCCAGTTGCCGTATCTTGAATTGATATTGTAAAAGGATTGGGTAGACTTGCTGGGGTGGTGAAACGAACTATTCTTCTATCCCACAAATCTTGACTATTGTGTCCGGAAGCGGGGTCAGAGTCATCAAATACGGGGAAAGATGGACCATTAGGTATACCATTAATTAAAAACTGGATGACGGGATCGTCAGGTGCAGATCCATCAGTAGTAATGGCATTACTAACATAGGCATAAAAAACGTAAGTAGTATTTGGCTGTAATGATGTACTGGCAATGTTTTGTTGCCAAATTGTATATGGTCCTCCTGTACTGTTGCCGTTGGAATACAACCAATTGTTAGAACTAGGCACACCATTTGCCGCATCTCCCGGAAAAGGCACTTGCTGAACAATACCGCCGGCGTAATTCACTGCTCCTGTTTGAATAGCTACACTTGTATCACCAGGGTAAACGTTATTACCCGCATAAGGAACCCCACTACTCCAGTTACCAGGAAATAAGGTATTGGCAGCAGCACCACCACTTGGTTGCTGAGTAAAGTAACCGTTGTTAACTAAAGAGTTAGATACACCTGCTATTTTGGTGCCGGCAGGACAACCAGTACCTTGATTTTGAGCTTTCGCAGCTTGCGGAGGTATCAAACTCAAAAACCAAAAAGGCGATAATAACGTAGCCAGAGAAATAGCCCGGAGTCGAAATTTTAATGACTGAGATTTAGCAAACATTTCATGCATCAGTTGGAAAATAAGAGCGCTTTAACTGGTAAAGAGTACTTTACCTACCGTTTTGCCAGAGGATGTTTTGGTATAAATTCATTTGGCTTGTCTATTAGATTGGCTGCTTCCTGATTGAGATACTGAAAATTGTCCCGCGAAATTTTTACACGCCAAATTTACCCGCTGCAAGCCGCAACAGATAAACAAGACAACTATGTCTCTATCAAGTAATACCAATTCTATGTGAGTGAGGTTGCGCTTTATTCGCCCTCAGGCTATAAGCCGCTGGCTCCAAAAACAGAGCTTACCTGCGTAGGCACTCTTAGGCGCATCTTCATACAGAAATGGTAGAACTATTGATTTGATTTAGTGACATAAATTACTAAAATCAACTCTAAGGTAGATGAAGATATCAGCTTTTTATGGGAAACGATTTCAGACAATAATCAGTATAACCACTTGTGGTGACAGTACTAAAAATATTTCCTGACTTTATAAAAATTTTAGATGAATTAGTATGAAAATATACAATTAACTAATATAAACTTGATTTTTTCCTATACGTAGTCAGCACGAAGAGTGCGATCGCCAAGTGCAAAGAGCGCTGACTACGAACGGTTTTTTACATCTCCACAAGATCGCGCACCAACTGTGCCAATTTTGCCGCGCTGTCGGGAACTGCGATCGCTTTGCTTTTTTCTGCCATATCAGCCAATTGCGGTGACTGCAACAAATACAAAACTTTACTTTGCAATACCTCAGCGCTTAACTCTGATTGCTTAAAAGCGATCGCTGCACCGACTGAGGTAAATACTTCCGCATTGTAAGTTTGATGATCTTCTGCCGCAAATGGATAAGGAATCAAAATCGAAGGCACACCACATACTGCCATTTCTGTCAAGCTTCCCGCACCAGAACGACTAATTGCTAAATCAGCGCGTTTTAACAATCCCGCCATATTGTCAGAAAACGGTAACACAATATATTGCGGATGCTGTAAATTTTCGACTTCGGGATCGTTATCTCCCGTCAAATGGACAACCCAAGCACCAGCATCAAACCAAGCTGTAGCGCAGGAGCGCACCAACTTATTGATAGCGACTGCACCTTGGCTACCACCAAAGACGACAATTAAAGGAACATTCTCCGGAATGGGTAAATCTAATGGGACAATTTGAGAATCTAAAAATGGCGATCGCACTGGAGTATTAGTATAAATAGTTTTGGCACGAGGCAAGTACTTAGCCGCAACTTCAAACCCCACTGCCACAGCATCACACCAGGGACCAAAAAAGCGTGTTACCTTACCAGGTAAGGCGTTTGATTCATGGAGAATCACAGGTAAACCAAGCGATCGTGCGGCAATTACGGCAGGTCCTGCGATATAACCACCCGTAGTAAAGACACCTTGAAAATTACCTTTTTTCAGAAGTTTTCTCACTTGGAGAATCGAACCGACGAGTTTACCCAAAATCCCTAAAGATGAAAATCCCAACCCTTGCTGAAACCCCTCAACTGCAATAGTATTCAATGGGTACTGCTTGGGAACAAGCGAGCGTTCTAGCCGATTTGGGACACCAAGCCACTCAATTTGATAATCTGGCAATTGTTCAGCCAGTGCGATCGCCGGAAATAAGTGTCCACCAGTGCCACTAGCGGCTATTAATAATCGTATCGGTGCGTTTGCCATCAACCCTTTACCGTTCTGAAGAGAAGCTTAACTAAGATAAAACAATTTACGAGCCTTCTGTAGCTAAATCCTGAACCTATCAACAATGCCTAACCTAATTGTCTTACTAGTTAGAAACATCAGAAAATTTCCAGCCTCAAACTGGCTAATTTTATTTATACTGTCACTTGGTTTATTATCCGGTTGGAAATGCGCTCAAGCGAGTACACCAGATACTGCACCGACCGAACTGAAAAATTTATTGACGCAAATTGATACAGCAGCTAGTCTTGGCAATGTGACAAAAGTAATGCAGTTTTACAGCCCCAATTTTACTACTGGGGATGGTTTAACTCACGCCAATTTGGAAAAAGCCTTGGTTGGGCTGTGGCAGAGGTATCCACAACTAAAATACACTACGCAACTCAAATCTTGGAAATCAGAAGGTAATGCCATTATCGCCGAAACAGTGACTAATATAACCAGTTCACCCTCTCCTAAGAGCAATAATATGGCTTTGAATGCGACGATTACATCTCGTCAACGTATTTCCGGTACACAAATTGTCCGTCAAGACATTTTGACCGAACGCACTCAACTTAGCTCTGGTGCTAAACCACCACAAATTAAGATTAATTTACCACAGCAAGTGCGAGTCGGACAGCAATATAATTTTGATGCGATCGTTACTGAACCCCTTGGTGATGATTTTCTTTTAGGCACCGCTTTAGAAGAACCGATTAAACCAGAAAAATATCTCTCCCCCACATCGGTAGATTTAGAATTGCTGACAACAGGTGGACTTTTTAAAGTTGGACGAGCACCAGCTACTCCTGGTAGTCAATGGCTTTCTGCCGTAATTTTCCGAGGAGAAGGTGTAACAATGGTAACTCAACGTTTGCAAGTTGTGAAATAAGTAACTAACTCAAGAGTTAAGAGTCCATAGTCCGTAGTCAACAGTTGAAACTTAGTTGACTCTTGACCATTGACTCTTGACCATTGACCATTAAATCTTGACCATGATTTCAATTCAAAATCAAATTGTTTTAATTACAGGTGCAAGTAGTGGTATTGGTGCAGCTTGTGCGAAAATTTTGGCGCTAACGGGTGCAAAATTGATTTTAGCAGCGCGTCGCCAAGAACGTTTACAGCAACTAGCTGCGGAACTTGTAGAAACCTTTGATGAAAAGTCTCTACAAATTCATTTATTAGAGTTAGATGTGCGCGATCGCTCTGCTGTAGAATCGGCTATCTCTAACTTACCCCCAGAGTGGTCAGACATAGACATTTTAATTAATAATGCCGGTTTAAGTCGCGGTTTAGACAAACTCCACGAAGGTGACACTCAAGACTGGGAAGAAATGATTGATACCAACATCAAAGGTTTACTTTACCTCACCCGCTATGTTGTCCCAGGAATGGTGAAACGCGATCGCGGTCATGTGGTAAATATTGGTTCCATTGCCGGACATCAAACTTATCCTAAGGGTAATGTATATTGTGGCACTAAAGCCGCAGTCAAAGCAATTTCTGAAGGCTTGAAACAAGACCTTTTAGGAACTCCTATACGTGTAACTTCTGTCGATCCGGGGATGGTAGAAACAGAATTTAGTCAAGTACGATTTCATGGGGATGGCGATCGCGCTAAACTTGTTTACCAGGGAGTAACTCCCCTGACACCAGAGGATGTCGCTGACGTGATATTTTTCTGCGTCACCCGACCAACTCATGTAAATATTAATGAAGTTATATTAATGCCAGTTGACCAAGCCAGCGCCACTATAGTGTATAGGCGAACATCAAATTAAGTCAGGGGAGATGAGGGAGACAAGGAGGACAAAAAGAATAATTTTTCTTTCCCCCCTCTCAAGAACTCTCCCCATTGCCTATTCTTTAGATGACTGGTGATATTCCAGCGCTTTGGCATAATCGCCTAAAGCATAGCAAGCTACTCTTAAACTGGTAAGAGCTAGTTGTTCGCTGCGACGGTCTTTAAGTAACCTAGCTAAGTTTAAACGTTCTTCGTAATATGTAATCGCTTTGGTATAATCGCCTAAAGCTTCACAAGCAACTCCTAAACTGCCGAGAGACTGTTCTTCGCTACGTTTATCATTAAGTTTTCTGGCTATATGCAAGCGTTCTTCATAATATTTAATAGATGACGCATGATCGCCGATGGCATAACAAGCATTACCGAGGTTTTTCAGCACTTGAGACGTATTGTGGTGGTTGTTGAGAGAGCGCGATATTGTGACACACTGTTGATAGTAGGCGATCGCTTTGGGATAATCGCTCAAACCATACCAGGCATTGCCGATATTTTTTAGCACCTGTTCCTCACCCCAGCGATCTTGAAGTTCCCGGACAAATTCCAAGCTTTGCTGCTGATACTCAATCGCCTTTGCTATTTCACCCAAAGCTTTATAGACTAATCCTAGGTTATTCAGTGCCGCCACTTGAGTTCGCTTATCTTGCAATTGCTGCGCTATTTTCAAGCCAGATTGCAAAAACTCAATAGCCTTTTCATACTCGTTTAGGTGACGATAAGAATTACCTAAATGAGAAAACGCTTGCACTCTCACCCGCAGCAAATCAGAAGAATCTTTAGTTAAAGATAGACACTGCCCAGAGTAAGAAATTGCGCTTTTGTAATCTCTTGAAGTATAAGCCACTAGCGCTAAAGAAGAAAGCGTCTGCGCCTGTTTTTCTAAGTCCCCAAAAGCTTGAGAGAGTGCCAAGGATTCTTGTAAGGACTTCATCGCAGAAGTTAAATCTCCTGCTTGTTGTTGTTGAACTCCTTGTTGCAGTAGCCTAGAAGCTTCGGATGAGTGGTCGTCACTATTTTGTGGAAGTAGCATTTCACCTTGTAAATTTTTATCAAAGTCATGGCTAATTGTGCCGCATTTCCTTGCATTCGTATGTATTGTAGTTACTGGCAAGGTAACTGTGTTTTTTGAGTTAGGATTCCATTCGCCTTTCCACATCTACCAATCACTTATATTTCTAATGTTACCAAGATAGAATTGAGGAGTCAGGAGTAAAGAGAGAGAATTTAGTGCAAAGCCACGAATGAATAAAGGGTGTTTTTGCATAATAATACTAAATCAAAGATTTGGTTAGTTGAGAATAAAATATTAGTATAAACTATTATTTTAAACCTTTATAGCTCCAGCAATTATGACCATTGATACCTTTCTTCTGACTTCTAACTCTTGAATTATTCTTTATGTTTAGTGTTCCCAAAAATCAGGTGTATGTTTGATGATGGAAAGAGTTTTGGAATCTGAGGTGATGGATAGTCTCACTGAAGCGATTGAATATGATGCAATAGATTTCACTGAGGTAAATACGGCTTTTGCCTTGATGGCGATCGCTCTTGGACCTCCACAAGGTATAATTGTGGATACTGGCACAGGTACTGGTCGCATTGCCGTTTGAATCTCTCAAATGCACCCAAAATGGCAAATTATCGCGATTGATGCCGCGAAAAGTATCCTCGAAGTTGCCGCACAACAGGTACAAATACTATTTACTGAAAAGAGCCAGATCAAGACTTATATCTAATGTTCGAGCAATTTCGCGATGGTTTTTCCCCTCTGACGCTAAGAGAATGATTTTTGCACGCAGTACTATTTGTTGCGCTGTATTGTGTCGGTTTACCAGTTGTTGCAGTTCTAAGCGATCGCAATCGCTTAGACTTAATTTTTTTAGAGCTAATCGTGCCACACTCTGACTCCTTGCTTATTAACAAAAAGTAGTTTTAATCTAATTAATTATTTTCCCACAAAAATAGTTGGTTTATTTACGCGCCCGCAGTACTAGTAAAACCTAAGGATGTGAAACCCTTTGTTAATAATTCTTAAACTCAGACACACTGACTAAACCAAATTTAATTGTCAGTATAAATTTTTTTACACAACTACTTGCATTCTGCATTTAAGTATTGTGGTAATGGAAGCGATCGCTCCTTTAAATATAGTTTCAGGAGTGCGATCGCAAAATGGACACCAGAACTTTAAAGCTTCAATCCCGTGAACGGGAATCGCGCTCGTTTCAAGCGATCGCGCTGGAAAAGGTGAGTCCGAACCTTTTCAAGTTTCAATCCCGCGAACGGGAATCGCGCTCGTTTCAACGTTCAGGCATCAGACCAATGCTAGATAACAATACTGTTTCAATCCCGCGAACGGGAATCGCGCTCGTTTCAACTTAATGATATTGTTCAATATCAAATCTTCAAAAAGTTTCAATCCCGCGAACGGGAATCGCGCTCGTTTCAACTTAGTGGTGCAATTTTAGTAGGATGTCTAGCATGTTTCAATCCCGCGAACGGGAATCGCGCTCGTTTCAACTTCAGTGGTTGCGAGATAAGGGTCGATTGGTAAAAGGTTTCAATCCCGCGAACGGGAATCGCGCTCGTTTCAACTTCGATGTTGTTGCTTGTGGCTGATTACGGCTTTATGTTTCAATCCCGCGAACGGGAATCGCGCTCGTTTCAACTGTCGCCTGAGTGCGATCGCTAATCACCCAGCAATCGTGTTTCAATCCCGCGAACGGGAATCGCGCTCGTTTCAACTCGAGTGGAGACGCGATTGCCGGCACCCGAATCAAGTTTCAATCCCGCGAACGGGAATCGCGCTCGTTTCAACCCGATTTATGCCGCATAGCTTTCTGGCAGTGGACTTTGTTTCAATCCCGCGAACGGGAATCGCGCTCGTTTCAACACAGAAGCTTGTACCCCAGTAGGTCGAATTGATTTGTTGTTTCAATCCCGCGAACGGGAATCGCGCTCGTTTCAACCTCAGTATCCTGCAATAGCGCCAGACGGATTCTTTGGCAGTTTCAATCCCGCGAACGGGAATCGCGCTCGTTTCAACGTAGCTT
The DNA here is from genome assembly GCF_025753815.1 of Plectonema radiosum NIES-515. GTDB lineage: Bacteria > Cyanobacteriota > Cyanobacteriia > Cyanobacteriales > Nostocaceae > Hassallia > Hassallia radiosum_A. Next base: position 20,028 of record NZ_JAOWRF010000192.1, read on the forward strand.
GGTGGCGCGGGCGATCGCCTGCTTGTTGGTTTCAATCCCGCGAACGGGAATCGCGCTCGTTTCAACGTAACCGTTTTCATTGAGTTGCGATCGCACCTCCGAGTTTCAATCCCGCGAACGGGAATCGCGCTCGTTTCAACTGCGATCGCGTGATAAATTTTATCGTAATCCAAAAGTTTCAATCCCGCGAACGGGAATCGCGCTCGTTTCAACAACCAATGCGACTGCTATTAGCAACGCTATGAGTACGTTTCAATCCCGCGAACGGGAATCGCTAAGTTTCAACAAAATAAACCACGCTAAAACTGCTATATAACTGAATTGTTTCAATCCCGCGAACGGGAATCGCGCTCGTTTCAACGATTTTGGACTGTTGCAGCAAAAGTCAAAATAGATAAGTTTCAATCCCGCGAACGGGAATCGCGCTCGTTTCAACTGTCGGCTACCGTTCCCAAGGCACGAGCGAGAATGGTTTCAATCCCGCGAACGGGAATCGCGCTCGTTTCAACCGCAAAGAGTTAGGGCTTAACATATCAAATTCAATCGTTTCAATCCCGCGAACGGGAATCGCGCTCGTTTCAACCAAAAGCTTGCCAGCCGACAGCGGTTCGCAGTACTAGTTTCAATCCCGCGAACGGGAATCGCGCTCGTTTCAACATAGTCCCGATATTTTCAAATACCCTCACAGGTAACGTTTCAATCCCGCGAACGGGAATCGCGCTCGTTTCAACATGTGGTTCTGAATTGCCATGAATCCCGACTTTCCAGTTTCAATCCCGCGAACGGGAATCGCGCTCGTTTCAACTGGAGGAAGATGGTGCGGCTGATAGTGAAGATGTTGAGTTTCAATCCCGCGAACGGGAATCGCGCTCGTTTCAACCTTGAACTAAAATCTCCGGTTCCAACATTTTCGGTCGGTTTCAATCCCGCGAACGGGAATCGCGCTCGTTTCAACACCGCCTTTTTGTTGCCAAACTCTTGTGTAATGGTTGGTTTCAATCCCGCGAACGGGAATCGCGCTCGTTTCAACTTGCTTGTTTCCAGTTGCCGGGTCATCACTTGTCTGTTTCAATCCCGCGAACGGGAATCGCTAAGTTTCAACCCGCAAGCGTTTACACTATCGCGACAAGATATTGAAGTTTCAATCCCGCGAACGGGAATCGCTAAGTTTCAACCTTTGCCATTCGCCTAACCTATAAAAATACATCTGTTTCAATCCCGCGAACGGGAATCGCTAAGTTTCAACCGACGAAGAGACTCGTAACTATTACCGCTAATAGAAGTTTCAATCCCGCGAACGGGAATCGCGCTCGTTTCAACATGTTTGATAAATTGTCGCATAACGAAGCTACCGAGTTTCAATCCCGCGAACGGGAATCGCGCTCGTTTCAACGATTGTAGGCGGCAGCGCCGAACTTGTCAGAAATAAACGTTTCAATCCCGCGAACGGGAATCGCGCTCGTTTCAACGGAATGGCAGAGTCGCTATCTTTTTTATGGAAGCAAAGTTTCAATCCCGCGAACGGGAATCGCTAAGTTTCAACCCTAAAAGAAGCTGGCTATCACATTGTTTGCCTGAAGTTTCAATCCCGCGAACGGGAATCGCGCTCGTTTCAACTTGATGGCTTATTGTTAGCAAAACGCAAACAATTAATGTTTCAATCCCGCGAACGGGAATCGCTAAGTTTCAACTTAAAATCCTTTGATAAAACGCAATTTAATATTGGTTTCAATCCCGCGAACGGGAATCGCTAAGTTTCAACAATTCAACAAGCAGCGGCTGCAAGGCATGATTAAAAGTTTCAATCCCGCGAACGGGAATCGCGCTCGTTTCAACTCCCGTGATGGTTGGTCAAAAATGGCAATTAGAACGTTTCAATCCCGCGAACGGGAATCGCTAAGTTTCAACCGCGAGGGTGCAACCTCCATCGCCAGTAAACCTAAAGTTTCAATCCCGCGAACGGGAATCGCTAAGTTTCAACCAAGCGTTAGCTCTAAAATGAAAGGGTTTTCATGTTTCAATCCCGCGAACGGGAATCGCTAAGTTTCAACTTTCGCTTGTTTCCGACTCGCATTCTACCTCATCGTTTCAATCCCGCGAACGGGAATCGCTAAGTTTCAACTTTGTGTTGTCAGCTTAATTTGTCGAGTAGCTTCTCGTTTCAATCCCGCGAACGGGAATCGCGCTCGTTTCAACAACGGTTACTCAAGCCGAAGTTAGACAAGCAACAATGTTTCAATCCCGCGAACGGGAATCGCTAAGTTTCAACGCCGATGCGGTGCAGCGACGCAAGATTTGGCTCAATAGAATGTTTCAATCCCGCGAACGGGAATCGCGCTCGTTTCAACATTATTGGGAAAGTATTTAGCTCTATAACTGTTTTGTTTCAATCCCGCGAACGGGAATCGCGCTCGTTTCAACTCTAGATAGGCTTGGCGCTCTTCTTTCTCAAACTTGAGTTTCAATCCCGCGAACGGGAATCGCGCTCGTTTCAACAACCTATAGAATCTTTATATAAAAACGGTAAATTTAGTTTCAATCCCGCGAACGGGAATCGCGCTCGTTTCAACCAATAACAAACTGGCTAACGAGCAGATTGAAGTTTCAATCCCGCGAACGGGAATCGCGCTCGTTTCAACACGAGATACGGTCAAGCAGTAGTAGCAAATACTTCTAAGTTTCAATCCCGCGAACGGGAATCGCTAAGTTTCAACGTACATAAATCGTAGTACAACTATATCTGTAGTTGAGTTTCAATCCCGCGAACGGGAATCGCTAAGTTTCAACTAATACTGGAAACATGAGAGGTAGTTGGAGTAGCAGTTTCAATCCCGCGAACGGGAATCGCTAAGTTTCAACGACGAGTCTTTCTTAGGTTTAATATGGAAAGATTTGTTTCAATCCCGCGAACGGGAATCGCGCTCGTTTCAACCTTTGCACGGGACAGACGCTCCTGGCGTACAAATCGTGTTTCAATCCCGCGAACGGGAATCGCTAAGTTTCAACTTTTAATTTTTTAGTTTCAATGAATGGTGCCAAGCGTTTCAATCCCGCGAACGGGAATCGCGCTCGTTTCAACAAGATGATGATGCCGATGCTCTAGCGCTTGCTTGTGTTTCAATCCCGCGAACGGGAATCGCGCTCGTTTCAACCTGGTGCAGAAGCTCTTGATATTAAAGACGATATAAGTTTCAATCCCGCGAACGGGAATCGCGCTCGTTTCAACGTAAGCGTGGCGTAAGCAGTAGGGACTAAAACCAATATTCGGTTTCAATCCCGCGAACGGGAATCGCTAAGTTTCAACGTTGCTTCTTTCTGGTTAACAAGTCAGGATATTTAGTTTCAATCCCGCGAACGGGAATCGCGCTCGTTTCAACCCACCTACGAAAAGACCCTAAAGATTTAACTATCAGTTTCAATCCCGCGAACGGGAATCGCTAAGTTTCAACAGTGGTATTATTTCGCATTCAATAGATATTATCTCGTTTCAATCCCGCGAACGGGAATCGCTAAGTTTCAACCTTGCGTCGAAATCATCAGACAAATCGAACATTCAAGGTTTCAATCCCGCGAACGGGAATCGCTAAGTTTCAACTTACGTCTGCTAATTTTGTTCTGTCTCTCTCTAAGCGTTTCAATCCCGCGAACGGGAATCGCTAAGTTTCAACTTATACATGTACTCAGATATAAAGCAATTCTTTTGAGGTTTCAATCCCGCGAACGGGAATCGCTAAGTTTCAACTATCGAAATATAAGTGTGTTAATATTCACAATGAATGTTTCAATCCCGCGAACGGGAATCGCGCTCGTTTCAACTCTTTGGGAGAAATCAGAGAAGCGATCGCACTCCAAGTTTCAATCCCGCGAACGGGAATCGCTAAGTTTCAACGTGAGGCTTCCTGGGGTATCTCGCTCCAGCTTTGAGTTTCAATCCCGCGAACGGGAATCGCTAAGTTTCAACTCGGCATAATCCCAACTAGGGTCAGGAAGTGGATAATTGGGTTTCAATCCCGCGAACGGGAATCGCTAAGTTTCAACGTAACAGCAAGCCTGTTGGCATTTGGGATGTGGATCGTTTCAATCCCGCGAACGGGAATCGCTAAGTTTCAACCCTTAGCTTTATTGCTTGTGATGCTACCAATATAAGTTTCAATCCCGCGAACGGGAATCGCTAAGTTTCAACGCCGTCTTTAGTTAATGCTGAAGACGGTTTTTAGTTTCAATCCCGCGAACGGGAATCGCTAAGTTTCAACGTTGCCGTCTTTAGTTAATGCTGAAGACGGTTTTTAGTTTCAATCCCGCGAACGGGAATCGCTAAGTTTCAACTTTTTCGTGTTTAGGCGGCGGTGTTAAGCCTGCTATGTTTCAATCCCGCGAACGGGAATCGCTAAGTTTCAACCCTGTCGCCTGAAACCCTTACATAGCAAGGATCATACAAGCAATTTTGGCAGACCTCAAAAATGAGATCATTTCAGCCACCCTTATTGAAATGAGTTCCTATTTATTCCAACTACTCAAACGCTGTAACTATTTATTTCTGTAGGTTCTGGCGATTTTGGCAGAACCCCCCAGGTTTTAACCCCCGCTTCGGTTTGCCAAAAATCAAGCTGATAACATAACTATAGAATAATAACTTGTTCTTGTCGAGGTTTTTCCGAACCATAGGTAATAGTTCGTTTCACAGAACCAGCATCCAGCACGTAAACCCGTACCGAATCTTCCTCTGGTTTAATCAACTTTTCAATTTTAATTTGCATCTCAGTAAATTTTACCGCACTGAGAAAACATTCAAACACGCTATATTGCGTCCAATTTCCATAACCAGTCAGCATTTTGTGTAAGCGATTTCGGCGCTTATTTGCCGCTTTGTTATCGGGTAAATCGTAAATAATCAAATAAAATAGTGTTGTCATTAAGATTTGAGATTTGAGAGTTTAGATTTTGAATAGTAGTGCGGGCATCTTGCCAAGAGCGAGACGATTGTGCTGCTGACACGCTAGGCGATCGCACTACCATTCATCACCGTAAAGCTAAAGGTTTGTAGGGAATCCCTTCTTGCAAATGCCGACTCAGTAATCGTGCTTGCAATTCGATCGCTCTTCGATAGGTGCAACGATAATTAAAAACTGGGTGGGTAAATTCATCGTTCATTTTCCGCTCAAATGCTGTTAAAAAAGCCTTTCTTCCAGCATCGGAAAGTCGGTATGCACCCAAACTTTCATTAAAATCTTGGGGTTGAATTTCTCGTTTACTCAACACTCCCAAAACTACGTTGTCAGCAACTAAAGCTCGAAACTCTTCCATCAAATCCAACACCATTGAAGGTTGCCCGTGATGGACTTCGTGTAAATAGCCAATATAGGGGTCAAGTCCTGCAAGGTGAACCGCAGCTGTAACTTGGGTTTTTAACAAAGCATAGGAAAAACTCAATAATGCGTTCACTGGGTCGGTGGGTGGATTGCGATTACGACCGTTGAATGTCCATTGTTTACCTACCATTCTTTGCCAGCAAGCAAAATACTCCCGTGCTGCTAATCCTTCAATTCCTCGTACTTGGTCTATGGTTTTTTGGGTTTTAACCATGCTTTTGCGTTGTTTGAGCGGATTATCCCGTTCATTATGGCGATAAAGTACGTTGTACTGATTGTGAATCTTGGTAGTCACTATTGCTTTGACTAATTCTAAACGTCGTCCAGTATCGTTGTAAACGGCATATTGAGCTAACCTGAGTTGACCGTTGCGAGAGTATCCTGGGAGCGCAGAACCTAAGTATTTTCCGAAAAATGAAAGATAATGTATGGGCATTCCCAATTCTAAAGCATAGACTAGAGCGTCTCCAGTTACTTGAGGATTGCCCATGAGAACTACTTGTTCTACAGTTTGTGCGGGTATACTTTTTTTCTTCCATGTACCATCTTCCTGCTTTAAGGAAACAGTGAAAGCTTCATAAACTTTACTTAAAACGGCTTCGGCTTGAGTAACGTAGAGAACGGACATATTAATTTGAGATTTGAGATTTTGGATTTGAGATTTGGTAGTGCGGGCATCTTCCCTGCGTTGGTTTACATAAAAAACCATCTTGCCCGCGTTTGTTGACACGAAGGGAGCAAGATGCTCCCACTACATAAATCTGTTATTGGGAAATTGTTCGCAGTGCTTTGACTTCAAAAGGTAAGCAAATTCTTTGCAAGCTGCATGATTGACATTTTTTGCTATTGTTAATGGGGGCTGGAATTTGTTGATTAGCAGCAACTTGAGCTAGTGCGATCGCGTTCTCTGTAGCTTTTCGTAGTTCTGGGGTAAATGCTACGGTTTGCCGTCTGCGGTTTGCGTGGTAAAAAATCTCACCATAGGCAATATTGCCTCCGGTGCGTTCTTCTAAACATAAAGCTGCACCGCAAAGTTGAAAATGGTCGTTGAGATGTTGTGCCATTTTCCCTTTTTTGTATTCCACCGGGATAAGTTGACTGTTGCACTCTTCTACCGCATCGATAATTCCGGCAATTTTTAGGCGATCGCTCCATACCCATTGTTGTTGACGAATTATGGTGTCACCTTCGGTTATTACTAATTCTTCGTTAATGTTGCGGTGTAAATGGCGACCTAAAATAATATGTTCGTTGTCTTCCATTTCCCCCTGCACATATTCCAGGTAAAATCTGCGTGGGCAATATTCCCAAGCGTTCAGGTAGGCAAGGGGTAAGTAATTTTCGATCATTAGATTTTAGATTCGGTTGTGTGTAGAGACGCGATCGTCCGAAGTCTCATCATGTTGGATCGTGAGATTTGGGATTTTGGATTAATTTGGAATCCCAACCTGTCCCATACCCATCGCAGTTTTCCTGCCAATTCCCGCATAGGTGGCGAAGTGGGCTAAGATAGTGGCGATTCTGGCTTGTTCGCTGTCTGCAAATTTATATTTAACTAATCCCTCTGCACCTATTTCTGCTCCACCTTCCATTTTCATCGCGTAGGTTTTGAGTTCGTAGGCTGAAACTATCCCATTCCATTCGATTTTGGGGAATTTTAAGGCTTCTGGTGCCAATATATTCCAACGTCGCAATAGTCCATTAAAAACCAATTCGGGTAGAGGAAAAAGTTGGACGTTTTTACCTTGTTTGAAGCTGGTGGGGGTGAGAAACTTCAAGTCGATTGCATTTTGGGTTGGTAATTGGGCAAGTTTCTCGAAGCTGGTTGCTTGGGTAATGTCGATCCAACCATCTAAACGACAGGGTATTCCCGCTAAAGTAATTTCTGCACCCAAGTCTGCGTTCATTCCCCACAACAGAGGTGCAAGTAATTCTTTTTGTAATAAGCTGATTTTGAGTAGGTTTTTCTTAAAAGAACAGTATTCCCATCCCATTGTTATGGGTAGGGTTTCTTGTTGATGTAGGGTTTCGGCTAATTCTGGATTAGTATTGGCAAACCAGCGAAAACACAATGCATGGATAGCACGTCCGATGGTTGGGGGAAGCGGTTGAACTGAGGAAATGGCTATTTGAATTCTGTGTAGGGAGTCGGTATCTACCTCTACACCACCGATTTGGTAGGGTTTTTCTCGCCATTTTACCAAGGTATTTTGTGCGATTTGCAAACAGAGCGATCGCATTAAATTTTCGTATAAATTTGCTTCCGGCAGTACGGGCATGATTTTTGTCACACCATCGGTTTTACCTAGGGGTATCCAGATGGGTGCAGTGTCAACTTCTGTTAGCCATTCGCTTAGGGAAATTGGTGTAGATGATGTTTCCATTTGGCGTAAAATTACACTTAATCCGGCGAAAGTTGGTTCTATTTTTGTCTTATTTTGTAAGGCTTTTGCGGTATTGTTGCTATCAGTATCTTTGGTAAAAGTCATAACGGGCACTAGTAGAACGGAGTTGTAATGGTAAAAATCCTGGTTCTATTATCCGGTCTTTGTCAATTTGGGCTTTCTCGTTGGAAAATGGATTGATGCGGTTAAAGGTGGTTTTTTTACCCAAATCATCCATTGGTTGCACGGTAAAACTATTGCTGGGGTTGGGTGTAAAGGTGGGTGTGTCGGTTTGTTGGGTTGCGTCTGGAAGAAATTGGAAAAAGCAACCTTTTTTACCAAAATAATTGATTTGGGCGAACAGTTGGGTTAATTGTGTTAATTTGTCGCATTCTCCCGCACAAATTTTTAATTCTCCTTGTAAATGTATCCATTCCCGAAATACAAACCCTTCTAGCATGGGAACTGTGGAGCGATTTTTGTCGGCTTTATCTGTGGTTTGGTCGTAATATCGTAGTTTGTAACCGTTGCGATTGACTACCAATTGTTCTGGTGGGAGAAGGTATATCTGCAAATCCCGAATCCAGGTAAATTCGCTTTTTATCCAAATCTCAAAGTCGTTTTGATGGTGTTTTCCCTGGCTTTCCAGTAATGCTTTAAGTAACGCCATTTTGATAGCATAGGGTGTCGGTACCAAATTGGAACGTGCAGCTTTGCTGGTTGCGTCAGAGCGTTTGAGGGTGAACAAACTCACAGGTTGGTAGCTAACGGTAAGCCATTTTGACCTTGGAGACCCAGGGGGATTGGAATTTTGAGAATTATTCAACAGATAAGGCATTATCGCTCTCCCAGGGTTGCCCTTGTATAATAATTGCTTCGATTTGTTCGGCAAATTCTGCCATTGAATCAAATTCAAAGCAGTGAATTGTCCCTTCCCCGTTGAGGTTGTTTAAGGTGTTAGCCAAACTATTGATTTGACGGTTATAGCTTTCTTCTAATGGACTCAACATCGGTGCGGGACAGCGACGGGTGCTGACGGTAATCACTCCTTCAAAATGGTCTGGGTGGGGTAAATGGGTATTACGCTTGGCTCCGTTGGGTTGCATGTAGGTGTAGAGTACGCTTTTGAGTAATGCGTCTAAGCGTTGTTTGCGTTCGGTAATATCAATGCTGTAACTGAAGTTATGGGGGTTGTAACCAATGCGGAAGGCTTCAATATTCAGGACGGTTGCGTATAAACCAGAACTTACTTGCACGTTGTAGGGTGTGGGATTTTCGACACCATATTTAGCGTGAAAATAGCTTTGGGTTTTGACAAATGTGGGCAAACCAACCACTGCACCAAATTCAATTACAGACTCGCGTTTGAGGGTTTTTCCCCCCTTATCAACAAGCATGAATCCTTCTAAATCGCTGATGGTACAGATTTTGAGAAAATTATCGATATTGGAAACTAAATCTATTTCGTCTTTTTTCTCTTCATTTTTTTTCCCTTTTTTCTCTTCATCTTTATCTTGATTTTTATTTTTTATTCTTACTATTTCCAGAATTTTTGTGTCTACATCAAATTTAATTCTATCGGGGTTAAATTGTTTTCCACCTGCGGATAAACTCAAGTTTGATTCCAGTGCAATGCGGTGTAAATGTTCGGCTTGAATATGTTTGAGCATATCACCCGAAATGCCATTTACATATTCAGGTTCGTTCATTCCTTTTTGAATGATGTAAAATCGACGGGTTAATGATTGATTTCCTTCGTTTCCTTCGTTGTTTAATGCATGAATTTGCCAGGAAAGTAAACCGCTAATGGAAAGGGAATAAATGGATAATTTGTTGTTGGACATTTTGTGGTATTACTAGTTATTTTTTTAACGCAGAGTTACGCAAAGTACGCGCGGAGTTTCGCAGAGGTAAGAGGAAACCAGAGGATTATGCGGCTTCTGTTTCGTCGGTTTCATCGGGTTCTTTATCTGTGGTATCTGTGTTTTTTCCTTTGCCCCAACCTTTGGCATATCCGTAGGCAATTAAGAGGTTTGCAATTAAGCTAGAACCGTATTTATCAATTAAGTTAATTAATCTATCTAAGTCGTCTTTTGTTGTCCAAATGCGGCGAGGTTTATTTTGTTTTCTTAATTCGTCGTCAATACGTAGATTTTCGTTTTCATAAGTTGCTAAAAATGAGCTAATTTCAATTATAAAATCTTTTTTTGAACCCGATTGAGCAGTTAAACGCTGTGCTAAACCATAGATTCTTTCCCAGCCAGTTTCTTTGCTTTTTCCGTCTTTATCGCGGATAGTTCCAGCGTAAACGGTAGCGCTATTGATGGCTTTAGCAAGATTTAAAAATCCTGGGTCTTCAGTGATTTCTGTTAATTTCCAATCCTGGTCATTTTGACGCAGTTTTGTATTCAAGTTTCTGACCATTAAATCGATTCCCTGTTTTGAAAATAATACAATTCTAGAATTAACATCTGCGAGCTTTTTTGTCACATAATCCGCATAGGTGACTTGGAAGCGGAAAAATTGGTATAAGTCATTACCAGTAATAAAATCTCGATAAGCTGCGAGTAGTTCACTGTTTCCCTCATCGATGGAAAGCGATCGCACTACTTTGAGATGTTCTTCTAAAATATTCTGGTAGTCGTGCAATTCATTGCTGTGATGTGGATGTATCCAAGCTGGTAATCCTAAGCTGAAGAGTTCTTTGACTCCATAAACTTGTCCTTTGGAACCGAAATTAGTCCCCGCAAAGTTGCTGACAAAGTAGTTTACAGGTTTGTCCCAGATATCAAAATCATCTTCTTGTTCTTCAGTTTCCCTATTTTCTAAAGCTTGATGATGATTGAGCAATTCTTGACAAAATCGTAATATCAATTCTGCATCAAATCGGGCAGTTCCATGACCTCCGACCGGGGGATTATGTACTAATAGCTTCTTGAGTATATCCCTATATTTACTTAATGATATATCTTGAGGCTGTAAAGCAAAAACTCTCCAATCAAAGACTCTATCGGAAATTTTCACCCGTTCAGCGATCGCAAAATGAAATAACCCTGTCGCAATTAACCACAAATTCAACCAATCTGCTTTTTGTGAGTCTTCTTTGTTGTGGTCTGCTTTGACTCGGTTGACTCCTTGGACGGAGGTGGGTAAATAAACTTTTACAGCACTCCCCATACTTGGTAATTTGCAACCCGTTGCTTTATGAAATAAGTCAGCAACTTGTTTGACTCCGGCATTTTCTTGGCTAAAACCTTGAAATAGTGCAGCAAGTAAAGCACCATAATTATCCCGCAGTTCCCAACTACCCAACCAGAGGTCATTATGATTGCGATCGCACCTCATCTGGGTGAGAAATACACCATTTTGGGTTCTGGAGTCGGGTGGTTTGGGTGTTTCCTCTGCATTTTCTATTTTTCCTCGATGTTGAAACAGGAAATCTCGGTAAACTTTGCGAGTCTGGGTTTGCTCAACTGTGTCGAAGGGTGTAATTTCTGCGGGAATTTTACTGGTATCGGTTTTTTGTCCTTTGACGGGAGGGAAAGGGTCTGAGTAAGCAACAAGTTTGATGATTGCTTCTAGGTTGATTGGCTTTTTGAATTGGATTATGTAAGCTGTACCCTTGTCAATCAGTTGAATTGCGCTTTTTTGCTTGGTTATTTTGAGAGCATATTCGGCAAGATGCGCTAAACCCAACATAAAAAATGTGTCAGCATAATTACTGTAGTTTTTAGTAATGAATAGTCGTTCTATCATGTGGCGTTAAGCCATGCGTTGTTTGCTGAATTAGTTATAGCATGGGCTTGGAAAAGGGGTATTCCGACGTTAGATTATCTGACACATCTCAATGAGGAAGTTATATTGTTTCAGTCCCGTTTCCTTTCTTTCGCTACGTTTCAAGGTTAGAGTAATTTGCGTTGCCAGAAGCGTATTTATTGGTTTCAGTCCCGTTTCCTTTCTTTCGCTACGTTTCAAGCCGATGACTTGACCCTGTGATAATTAGCGATTTTTTGTTTCAGTCCCGTTTCCTTTCTTTCGCTACGTTTCAAGTAGAGCAAACTTGACAACTTTGACAGGGACTGGTAGTTTCAGTCCCGTTTCCTTTCTTTCGCTACGTTTCAAGTTGAAGTTTGTGGCAAAGTGCAAAAAAATCGCTAATGTTTCAGTCCCGTTTCCTTTCTTTCGCTACGTTTCAAGTCAGTGACCAGCCTTGCTCAATTGAATTGTATTTATGTTTCAGTCCCGTTTCCTTTCTTTCGCTACGTTTCAAGGATTTGTTCCCACTCCATGTAACTATTTGGAATAAGTTTCAGTCCCGTTTCCTTTCTTTCGCTACGTTTCAAGAGCGTATATCATTAGAAGTACAAACCCGAATTAATCGTTTCAGTCCCGTTTCCTTTCTTTCGCTACGTTTCAAGACGCGATCGCATCTTACTTTGATGAAGATGCGATGTTTCAGTCCCGTTTCCTTTCTTTCGCTACGTTTCAAGCTGCGATATTCATCAACAAAGTTGGCTTCTTCCGGTTTCAGTCCCGTTTCCTTTCTTTCGCTACGTTTCAAGCCACAGCGAGACAGCTTTCGTTGCAGTGGAAAAAAGACGTTTCAGTCCCGTTTCCTTTCTTTCGCTACGTTTCAAGTTGCGGTTGCCCTTCTGGGCTACTTGCCATTTCAAGTTTCAGTCCCGTTTCCTTTCTTTCGCTACGTTTCAAGGAAGATTCCTGCGGATGATTATTTAGAAAATCTTGCTTGCGACGTTTCAGTCCCGTTTCCTTTCTTTCGCTACGTTTCAAGCCGGTCCGTGAATTGCTGGGAAAGCAACAGCCGAGTTTCAGTCCCGTTTCCTTTCTTTCGCTACGTTTCAAGCTAGCTCCTGTCAGCGCTTCTGTGAGCGTCCTAGCAGGTTTCAGTCCCGTTTCCTTTCTTTCGCTACGTTTCAAGGTTTATTTAGTGATGAAAACTCACCAATTACTCTCAGGTTTCAGTCCCGTTTCCTTTCTTTCGCTACGTTTCAAGCTTTAGAGCGCAATCGCCTATCTAAGCAGCGTAAATGTTTCAGTCCCGTTTCCTTTCTTTCGCTACGTTTCAAGGTCGCAACCATTAAACGTAAGCTTTCCAGATATAAAGTTTCAGTCCCGTTTCCTTTCTTTCGCTACGTTTCAAGGTAAGTAACGGTGTAACTAAAAGTGTAACTAATTCGAGTTTCAGTCCCGTTTCCTTTCTTTCGCTACGTTTCAAGCACTCGGAACTAGTATCGCCCTGAGTTACAACGAAAAGTTTCAGTCCCGTTTCCTTTCTTTCGCTACGTTTCAAGTTGTTATTGGAGGTGTGGGAAAAATTCCCTCTGGCAGTTTCAGTCCCGTTTCCTTTCTTTCGCTACGTTTCAAGGCTCATGATTTCACCTCAGCGCTATCTTTTTTATACAGTTTCAGTCCCGTTTCCTTTCTTTCGCTACGTTTCAAGTACGATCGCTCGTTTTTGGCTTCAAGAATATTGCAGAGTTTCAGTCCCGTTTCCTTTCTTTCGCTACGTTTCAAGTACTTCTTTCGACGGACTGCGATCGCCCATTCATGTTTCAGTCCCGTTTCCTTTCTTTCGCTACGTTTCAAGTGTTGACACAAGGTATAACAACGTTGTACCATTGGTTTCAGTCCCGTTTCCAGGATTCGCTACGTTTCAAGCTAAGTATTTGTACTATAGGCGTCAATAAAATATCGTTTCAGTCCCGTTTCCAGGATTCGCTACGTTTCAAGGTGATTATCGCGGGAGAGAAGCGGGGGTCTTCAATTAGTTTCAGTCCCGTTTCCTTTCTTTCGCTACGTTTCAAGGCAAGCGCGGTCTCAAGAGAACGGACATAAGTAGGATGTTTCAGTCCCGTTTCCTTTCTTTCGCTACGTTTCAAGTAAAAGCTGTAACGCTTTTAATATTACAAAAAGGTTTCAGTCCCGTTTCCAGGATTCGCTACGTTTCAAGCAAAGCGAAAACTATTGTCAAATCCCTTGACTTCTCGTTTCAGTCCCGTTTCCAGGATTCGCTACGTTTCAAGCGAATATAATAGCGCTGGACGCACAAAGAAAACGTTTCAGTCCCGTTTCCTTTCTTTCGCTACGTTTCAAGAATAGGCAAACGTTTGCTCAAGAAGTAAACCAGGTTTCAGTCCCGTTTCCTTTCTTTCGCTACGTTTCAAGATATTCACCGCCTACCCCGGTGAATTAACATGCTCGTTTCAGTCCCGTTTCCAGGATTCGCTACGTTTCAAGCCTTGATTGTAGGGGTAATTGGAATTCCAATTATGTTTCAGTCCCGTTTCCAGGATTCGCTACGTTTCAAGCAAGATTTAGCTTTAGCTTCTGGTTGGACTTTGGTTTCAGTCCCGTTTCCAGGATTCGCTACGTTTCAAGTTTTGCTGTTTCCGAAGTGCGATCGCAACTTAATGAGTTTCAGTCCCGTTTCCAGGATTCGCTACGTTTCAAGAAAATAATATAACATACTGAATATAATGATTATGATGTTTCAGTCCCGTTTCCAGGATTCGCTACGTTTCAAGTAAGCGTGGGTATCGATTGCTCTAACGATTGTGGTTTCAGTCCCGTTTCCTTTCTTTCGCTACGTTTCAAGGGGGATATTGCCAAACAGTCGGATAACGGTATTTCTGTTTCAGTCCCGTTTCCAGGATTCGCTACGTTTCAAGGAGGAGAACTTTGTTTGCCCGAATTCCCGTAGAAGAAGAGTTTCAGTCCCGTTTCCAGGATTCGCTACGTTTCAAGGTAAAAGTCGGGGATGAAATTAAGACAGGGCAAATAATGTTTCAGTCCCGTTTCCAGGATTCGCTACGTTTCAAGTAACCATAAATCTTAATCGTTTGGCTAGCATAAGTAGTTTCAGTCCCGTTTCCAGGATTCGCTACGTTTCAAGGTTGCCAAAATATCTATAGTAGGATTTCAACCAAATAGTTTCAGTCCCGTTTCCTTTCTTTCGCTACGTTTCAAGGTTGCGACCGCTGTTTGAATGTTTCACAAGTCAAGTTTCAGTCCCGTTTCCAGGATTCGCTACGTTTCAAGGGGAATTATGGCAATTTCTTGTCCTTGGGGAATAACGTTTCAGTCCCGTTTCCTTTCTTTCGCTACGTTTCAAGTTGTATTGGTGCAACGACCTGATTAATGGCATTTAAGTTTCAGTCCCGTTTCCAGGATTCGCTACGTTTCAAGTTCCATATATTGCGAAATGTTAAGACCCCGGGGTCTTGTTTCAGTCCCGTTTCCAGGATTCGCTACGTTTCAAGCTCACCATTACCATCTTCACCCGGTCCATTAGGTAAGTGTTTCAGTCCCGTTTCCAGGATTCGCTACGTTTCAAGCGAGATTTTCGCATAAAAGCTTCTCCTTTAATATGAAGTTTCAGTCCCGTTTCCAGGATTCGCTACGTTTCAAGGTAGATAAATTGTTACCTCTTTATGCTCTGTTTGGTTTCAGTCCCGTTTCCTTTCTTTCGCTACGTTTCAAGCCAGAAGCCCCGCCAGAAGCGCCTCCAAATGTTGTTTCAGTCCCGTTTCCAGGATTCGCTACGTTTCAAGGAGGGGGACAGATGGGCTTCTAGTTTTTTATCAATGTTTCAGTCCCGTTTCCAGGATTCGCTACGTTTCAAGTGCCGGATGGCTGTTAAGAATCGGGATGTTTCTATGTGTTTCAGTCCCGTTTCCAGGATTCGCTACGTTTCAAGCTGGTGCTACAGGTGGATTAGCGAGAAGATCTGTGTTTCAGTCCCGTTTCCAGGATTCGCTACGTTTCAAGTTAGTTCTCAGCACCACACAGCCACTGCTACCAGGGTTTCAGTCCCGTTTCCAGGATTCGCTACGTTTCAAGTAAAGCATCATATTTATTACTTTTACGCTCACCAGTTTCAGTCCCGTTTCCAGGATTCGCTACGTTTCAAGTTTAGTAACGATGGTCAATATGAGGGAGTTTGTTATGTTTCAGTCCCGTTTCCAGGATTCGCTACGTTTCAAGGTAACAACTGCAACAACTAAGGAATCCTCCCGAATGTTTCAGTCCCGTTTCCAGGATTCGCTACGTTTCAAGAACACATAATAGTTTTTCTAGTTATGCTGATTCAGAGTTTCAGTCCCGTTTCCAGGATTCGCTACGTTTCAAGAAGGGTGAAGCTATTAACAAAAGTGGTCAAGATATGTTTCAGTCCCGTTTCCAGGATTCGCTACGTTTCAAGCACTTAATCCTAATTCTGCATCTACTGTAAATTCTTGTTTCAGTCCCGTTTCCAGGATTCGCTACGTTTCAAGGAAGATAATGAAGATGACGTAGAAATTAAATTATGTTTCAGTCCCGTTTCCAGGATTCGCTACGTTTCAAGCTCATTAGGTGTTTGATTGCCGTAATGAATAGACTTCGTTTCAGTCCCGTTTCCAGGATTCGCTACGTTTCAAGTTCCCTTAGTAAGCAGCGCGATCGCATATTCACCAGTTTC
Organism: Plectonema radiosum NIES-515; assembly: GCF_025753815.1. Lineage (GTDB taxonomy): Bacteria > Cyanobacteriota > Cyanobacteriia > Cyanobacteriales > Nostocaceae > Hassallia > Hassallia radiosum_A. Next base: position 36,260 of record NZ_JAOWRF010000192.1, read on the forward strand.
AGTCCCGTTTCCAGGATTCGCTACGTTTCAAGTCAAAGTTGGCAATTTTGACCCAAATAACTTTATCAAAGTTTCAGTCCCGTTTCCAGGATTCGCTACGTTTCAAGCTACAGCTACTCAGCTTTTCATAAATCTTTATTAGTTTCAGTCCCGTTTCCAGGATTCGCTACGTTTCAAGCTGGTTCTTTCTCGACCCACAAGGGAATTTTGACTGGTTTCAGTCCCGTTTCCAGGATTCGCTACGTTTCAAGAATTAAAGTTTGGAATGCACCTCTAGATATCTGATTGTTTCAGTCCCGTTTCCAGGATTCGCTACGTTTCAAGCATCATGAAAGGGCGTGTGGACACCATGCTGATTTGTTTCAGTCCCGTTTCCAGGATTCGCTACGTTTCAAGTCCAAATTTCAAGTCTAAGCATAATAAGCAGTCAAGTTTCAGTCCCGTTTCCAGGATTCGCTACGTTTCAAGTTCATAGTATGTCTCCTGGGATTATTGTCGTCAAGAGTTTCAGTCCCGTTTCCAGGATTCGCTACGTTTCAAGTTAAGTTGTTTAGCGCCAATAGTGCAGGGATAAAAGGTTTCAGTCCCGTTTCCAGGATTCGCTACGTTTCAAGGGTGAGCAACTTTCAAGGTATCTGGTGCTACTTGCTGTTTCAGTCCCGTTTCCAGGATTCGCTACGTTTCAAGGGGAGGACTAATGGCAGACTTACCGGATAATTTTGTTTCAGTCCCGTTTCCAGGATTCGCTACGTTTCAAGGGCGAATCTCTTGTTTAATGTTTGCAACGATGCGAGTTTCAGTCCCGTTTCCAGGATTCGCTACGTTTCAAGTATCTCTTTATTAGTATCTTGTTTGCTAACTTCAGTTTCAGTCCCGTTTCCAGGATTCGCTACGTTTCAAGTAACGCTTCGATATATCTAGATGTCCAAATGTTTGTTTCAGTCCCGTTTCCAGGATTCGCTACGTTTCAAGGACCATGAATCATGTAGTGGTTTGACTTGGGATCTAAGTTTCAGTCCCGTTTCCAGGATTCGCTACGTTTCAAGTTAGAGGTGTGGTAGTAGAAGAATTGTTAAAGCAGTGTTTCAGTCCCGTTTCCAGGATTCGCTACGTTTCAAGTGCTGCCAGCTGAAACCCTTACAGAGCAAGGATTCTACAAGCAGTTTTGGCAGACCTCAAAAATGACCTCATTTCAGCCTCATTTATTGAGATAAATTCCTAGTTATTTCAACTATCCAAACGCTGTAACTATTCATTTGTCTAGGTTCTGGCGATTTTGGCAGAACCCCCCAGGTTTTAGCCCCCGCTTCAGTTTGCCAAACGTCAATCTAATAGCATCATAATACGAGGATTATCGAACAATGTCCAGACTTTCGTAGAAAATATGTGAGGACAGAGTAAGAACAGTAAGTCAGCGATATGCGATCGCGCATCGCGCACCTATGTTAATTGTACAGACCTTTGGTCGCACAACCGCAAAGCCCGAACCACCAACGAATAAAGCTGTAAAAACTCAACTTCATCGGCAGTAAACTTATTTAAATCCAACTTTTGAAGCTTGTAAACATGACGACTCAAATTTGCCTCCGACAAGGGTAA
>NZ_JAOWRF010000100.1 GCF_025753815.1 Plectonema radiosum NIES-515
TGTCCCCCATGTCCCCCATGTCCCCCTTGTCCCTCATTGCCCACTGCCATCGACAAGCTTATTTCAACTCGTCCGGCTTTGGAGGTAAACTTGATTGCATTGGAAAGTAAGTTTCCAATAACTTGCCGCAGACGTTGCTCGTCACCACAAACAATTTCTACTTGCGGATGGAATATACTTTCTAGTTGAATGGCTTTAGCGTCGGCTTGCGGGCGTAAAGTTTCCAATAGTGCTTCAATTAAAGTAATCAGATTTAGTGGTTCTATTTGCAACTGCAACTTTCCCCGGATAATTTTTGACACGTCGAGGATATCTTCAATCAGTCGTGCTTGAGATTGGGCATTGCGTTCGATTGTTTCTAGAGCACGATTTGTGATTGTGGGGTTAAGTTGTCTGGTAAGCAGCTGTTTCGACCAACCGAGTATTGAGGTGAGGGGGGTACGTAGTTCGTGAGAAACGATCGCTAAAAATTCATCTTTCATCCGGTTGGCAACTTCAGCTTCTTCTCTTGCTGTTTGTTCGCGAATCATTTGTTCGCGCACTATTTCCGCTTGCTTGCGTTCTGTGATATCTTCAATAGTGCCAACGTATCCCAATAATTGCCGATTATCGGAAAACATCACCGATGTGCGGACATGAACCCAGCACAAACTATTATCCGTCCGGCAAATACGAAATTCTGAAGAGTATGTCTGTTCGCAACGAATAGAACGCAACCAATCTGCAAGCACGCGATCGCGATCTTCTAGACAAATACATTTTCCCCAACCTTCCTCCCAACTTTCACCAATTTGGAAGTTATAAAAGGTTTCACAATTAGGATTTGTATAAGTAAATTTCCCTTCTGTATCTGTTAAAAAAATTGCTATGGGAGAGCAAGCACTCAAAGCGCGAAATTTCTCTTCACTTTCTCTCAGTTCAGAGTTCATGCTCTTGAGTTCGGTTGCTTGTCGCTTCACTTCGAGTGTTTTTTTGAACAGTTCTACAAACACGGTTACTTTTGATTTTAAGATAACCGAGTCAATTGGCTTCGACAGATAGTCTACTGCGCCTAAGGTATAGCCTTTAAATAACATGGTATCGTTAACACCAAAGGCAGTAAGAAAAATTATCGGTGTGTTGCGCGATCGCTCTCTTTGCCGAATTAGGGTTGCTGTCTCAAACCCATCCATTTCTGGCATCTGCACATCTAATAATATCACGGCGAAGTCTTGATGCAATAAGCACCTGAGAGCTTCTGCACCAGAATGAGCTTTGACTAAATTTTCATCCAGCCCTTCTAATATTGCCTCCAAAGCAATCAAATTTTCTGGATGATCGTCTATTAAGAGGATGTTTACTTTTGGTGCAGACTCCATAACCAATTCAAATTATTAATTAAAAATTTATTAAGATGCTAAAATCTAACTTTTTTGGTGAAATAACGAGGAAGAACAAAGATTGACCAAGAAAGGAGCAATTTCTGGTAAAGGCAAAATTGTTGCTGAAACCACTGCTGCAATTGCCGCATCTGGCATTATACGACTAACAGCTGTGGTTGGTTCTTGAACAATTGCTAAACCACCATATGTCTTGACTTTTGCCAGTCCTTGTGCACCGTCTTTACTTGAGCCTGTGAGAATCACACCAATTGCTCGCTCTCCATAAGCATCAGCCGTAGATTCAAATAGCACATCAATAGATGGACGTGCATAAGAAACAGGTGCTTCGGTTGAAAGGGCAAAATGACCGGGTTCTATTAATAAATGATAATCTGCTGGTGCGAGGTAAATTTGTCCGGGGGCGATCGCAATTTTGTCTATCACTTCAACTACTGGTAATAAACTAGACCTTTGCAAACAGTTCACCAATTCATCTTCCGAGTCTTTGTGACGATGTTGAGCCACAGCGATGGCGAACGCCAAGTTTTTCGGTAAACTAGCCAAAATGGTCTCAATCGCCTGTAATCCGCCCCAAGATGCACCAATTACAGTAATATCAAATTTCATCATTCGATCCTCCGGTAAAGCTTTTCTTGGGTTGCCAACTCATCGTAAAACTTTTCGTAAGGTGAACTTATGAGCGTTTCCTGTTTCCCCAATCCCAAAACACCGAACATCTTTAAACTTCCATATAGCAGCTGATGAACTTGGTTTTGAAGTTCTTTATTAAAGTAAATTAAAACATTGCGACAGAGAATAACGTTGAATTCATTGAAAGAAGCATCTGTTACCAAATTATGTGGTGAAAATATGAGATTCTCTTTCAAAAAAGAGTGGAATATAGCTCCATCATAACCAGCCGTATAATATTTTGAAAAAGATTCTTTACCGCCTGAGCGCAAATAAAGTTTGGTATATTCTTGCATCAAATGCAAAGAAAAAATCCCACTTTTAGCTTTACGTAATACTGCTTCATTCATATCAGTAGCGTAGATGCGGCAACGGTGATACAATCCTTCTTCAAATAGGATAATTGCCATTGAATAAACTTCTTCACCCGTAGAACATCCAGCGTGCCAAATGCGAATAAAGGGATAGGTACGCAAAAGGGGAATGGCTTTATTTCTAAAAGCAATATAGAAACTTGGATCGCGAAACATCGCAGTAACATTCACCGAAAGACCCAATAAAAAGCGTTCCATACAAGCGGAATCGTGCAAAACTTTTTCTTGAAGTCCAGAAACACTAGTTAGCTTTTCCAAGCGAATCGCATTCCAAATTCGACGCTTGAGAGAAGCCATTGCATAGTTACGAAAGTCAAACCCGTAATAGCGATACACTCCCTCCAGCAGTAGCTGAGTTTCGATGTCTTCGAGTTCGTTAGGGTTTTTGGGGGACATGAGGGAGTGGGAGTGGGGG
>NZ_JAOWRF010000026.1 GCF_025753815.1 Plectonema radiosum NIES-515
TGGGGAGGGGTGGGGAAAGAAGAATTATTCTCCTTGTCCTCCTTGTCCTCCTTGTCCCCCTGTCCCCCTTGTCCCCCTTGTCCCCCTTGATCACGCAGTCCCCCTGTCTCCTGCTTTTGCAGTTGGTAAAGATACCTGCGAGTTTCTGCCACTAAGTGTTGTCTGTCTTCTGACACGAGATTTGGATAGCTTGCAAATTGAGCCGCTAATTCTTGCCAGCGCCGGCGTTCAGTACTTGGCAGCACAGCGGGGAATTTCCCAAAAGTTAAGGTGAGAAACTCACTGAAACGATATTGTCTGCCCATCAAGTCTGTAAAGCCTTGTTCTGCCTCTATTGCCAAGGCTTTCTGTAATCGTGTCCAATCTGGTGTGTCATTAGTCATCGGTTATACAAGTTATGAGTTATGAGTGAGGAGTGAGGAGTTAGGAGTGAGGAGTTAGGAGTGAGGAGTTAGGAGTGAGGAGTTAGGAGTTAGGAGTGAGAAGTAAAGAATTGACGCATTTATAATTTATAATTCATGACTCATAACGAAAGCTCCTCCGCTCCTCATAACTCCGCTCCTCCTCACTCATAACTCATAACGAAAGCTCCTCCGCTCCTCCGCTCCTCCTCACTCATAACTTATAACGAAAGCTCCTCCGCTCCTCATAACTCCGCTCCTCCTCACTCATAACTCATAACTCCTACTCCTTTGCCTCCTAACTTTATTCAAACCAACTAGCACGCCATGCGGCTTCAGCTTCGGCTACTGATAGTTCTCGGTGCTGTTTTTGATACTCGCGCCCTAGCTTGTTTAGCTGAAGTAAGATATTGCGAATCTGCTTGCGTGCAGACGAGAGTGTGAGGTCAGCAAATTCAATTTCCGCAAGTCGCATGTTAATAGCCATGATCTTTGTCAGGCTTGATTCTTCGGGCTGCTGTTCATTTTCAATTTCAATTACCAAGTTTAATAGATTAGGCGGTGCTGGAATCACATCCGCAGATGCTTCTGATACAGCCGCAGCCGCTTCTAAAATCTGTTCTGGTAATTTATTGGGTAATATTCTAGCTTTTTGTAATAAAAGATTTGCGTCGCGGGAAAGTTTTTTCACCGTTTCTTGCATTACTCCTTCTAATTGCTGTTGCCATTTTGCTATTTCTACTGGGTTGCATGGGTCTTCAGGGAAAGCTGGGGGAGTTGGAGTAGAGACTTGACGACGGAACGTCTCTACGGGAATTGGGAAAGTAGATGGAGTTGGGGAAGTGGGAGGAGTTAGCGAGGGAGGGGAAGTTGGGAAAGTAGATGGAGTTGGGGAAGTGGGAGGAGTTAGCGAGGGAGGGGAAGTTGGGAAAGTAGATGGAGTTGGGAAAGTGGAAGGAGTTGAGGACAACGAGGGCACTTCCTCATCTCCCTCATCCCCCTCATCCTCCTCATCTCCCTCATCTCCCTCATCTCCCCCACTCTCCATATAACTGAGTAACTGTTGAGCTGCTTGTTGACCTAACTTGCGGATGGCTTGTTGCAATTTTTGGCGTTGATTCAATGACAATTTTAAAAAGTTGTGGGGATGTCCTTGGGTACACAGGTAATAACTTGCCTGAATCAATTGCTGTTGTACAGCTTGCCCCAAGATTGTTAGATAATTTGTATAAGCAGAAGAAAGTTCTGATGCGATCGCTTCAATCGCCTCTTCCATTGCTATAATATCTCGTTCTATTCGCTCGATTGCTCTCGCCATAGCTTTTGGTTATTATCCATCTGAACCTTTTTATGGTACAAATGTACGTATTTATTTGAAGATAACTTATTGAAGGATTTTAGATTTTGAATTTATCGGGGACTAGTCCCGCGATTTTAAACTATAACCACAAAATAATGGAGGCGATCGCTTGGCATAGCTGTATAATTAAACTCCTCAGAAAATTTCAAAACTTAATTTATTCTTACTTGCCGATATCCATTGCTACTCGACGACCCCCGAAGAGCGAGTTTAAAATCTCACTGCAAGTTTCTTCTGGTGTCTTGCCTTTTGTGTATACTATTAACTTCGCAAGCTCATAATTTGAAGCGTGTCTAACAAAGTGTTCGTTGACGTTTGGTTTACCATCTGGCACATACTGATTGCGCTCATTGAGAATCTGCACTGACTCATCTTTATTCGATGATGGAAGTAAAAGAACAACATTAGAGTATGGTGCTAGAGCTTGTTGAACTCGTTGGAATAGAGCAACCTCCTCATACACGGAATGACCACCCCCAAAATCGATAACGCATTGGTTATGTGATGATAGCAGCCTTTCAACAGCATAGGCTTCAAAAGGCTTCCAATACTGATAAACTCCCCAAAAACCCTCACTTTCTCGCTTATGCTTTGCTAATTCCTCGTCATAACCGATCTCAAAGTAGTATTCCCACCGTAGCTTATCCATTGAGTATTGAATTAGACCAAGTTTAGAAGCTAAAAGCCCCCCAATCGTACTTTTGCCAGCACCAATTGGTCCAATGAGAATAATATCTGATTTCATTGTATTTCCCCCTCTACTTGCGGTTGTTCATTTTCGGGTACAACGAGGAGCGAAAACACCCCCTAGGGACGCTTGAAAAGAGATTTTTATTTCTACTGGGAAAGTGCAGTTTTTGGCGACTATTAATAAAATACAGGTCAGCATATTAGCTAGACCTGTATTTAAGTAATTATGAGTTAAAAGTTAAAAGTTATGAAGCTTACTAACTCTTAACTCCTAACCCCTAACCCCTAACTCCTAACCCCTAACTCCTAACCCCTAACCCCTAACCCCTAACTCTAAACCCCTAACCCTAAACCCTAAACCCCTAACCC
>NZ_JAOWRF010000207.1 GCF_025753815.1 Plectonema radiosum NIES-515
CTACCCTTGAAGACTGTTTCCGATTTATCGGAAATACATCTTCAAGGGTGTTTCGTTTTTGACTCGCAATTCATCCCATCACCAACACTCCGTGTATGGTGTGGGGCTTCTTGCTGTACAAGCTAAATTTATCCCCAGCGTATTTTTTGCACCAGGAATAAATAAAGCCTTTAGTTAGGACTTACCACAGTCAGTCTTATTAAGAAAGTATCCAGGCGATCGCTTCTTTCAATCTCTGATAAATATTAATGATTTTATAACATTTACAAACCCGTGCCATCATTTAAAATGAGTAGAGACTACCAAGTGCTACGTCTCTAGATTGTGAGTAACGCATAATCTATATCTATGGATAATGGATAGTAAAAAGAGCAATAACTAACATCTTGCACCAGTTGCAATAACCCACCGAGGAATAAATTCCCCGTCTCATAGCTAAACTCGTCTAAAGACGGCTGGGTAAGAGTTTTAGTCCACGCTTTCTGGACTTGAGCTATTAGGAGTTTTAACTCTGGGTAGGTCTTGTGGTTTACTGAGAATGGTGCAATATGTCAAATAACCAACAATTAACAACTAAAAAATAAAAAAGTCGGTGGAGAATTTACTTTTCCACCGACTTTAATTTTCATTGACACGTCTAATATCATGATTTACCAATTGTCGGCTGCACCTTTGTAAGGTTCACCTGTAAACGGTTGTATACCAATAAGAGGATAAGCATCATCATTAGGAGCAAAAATCCGCATCGCTGCTTCAGAAATATACTGGGTAATGCTCGCTAATATTCTGGAGATAGCCATCATGTTAAATTCTCCTTTTTCCGCAGTGTTTTTAATTGCGATGTATCTAGTCTAATTCTCATATTGTCAACTGGCTCAAATTCTCAATATATTGAGAATTTATGCAATGATTCTTCAGGTGTTGTTGCAATACTTTATATAATAAAAATTAAACTTTGCCCTTTGATTATGATTGTAACCTATACCAATAAATGTTTAATTTCTCGTAGAATATGTTCCGCCGGAACGTCTGTAGAATATGTTCCGCCGGAACGTCTGTACAATATGTTCCGCCGGAACGTCTGTACAATATGTTCCGCCGGAACGTCTGTACAATATGTTCCGCCGGAACGTCTGTACAACAGTTAAATATTGAAAGTTGAGTTACAAACCTCTGATTATTTTTCACAATTACTATAAATAAATATGAACTAATTGATAAATATAGTATTAATTTGACCGCAACAACCTGATTTAAAGCGCTAAATGACATAAGTCCTGCGACAGTTGACATTACTTATGGTAAAACCTACCATAAATAAAAGCATTCCTGTAAAAACACGTGAGCATGATAACTTTGCCAAACCGGGACTGTGCACATACCAATACTCAGCAAGACAACCAAGAATTAAATCTCTCTGGGGCTGATTACAGTTTGCTGACTGACCTATACCAGCTAACAATGATCGCTTGTTACACAGGTGAAGGTGTAGAAGAATCATCGGCAAGCTTTGAATTGTCTGTGAGACGCTTACCGGAAGGTTTTGGCTATTTAATTGCGATGGGTTTAGCCCAAGGGTTGGAATATTTAGAAAAATTCCGCTTTAGTGCCTCTCAAGTCGCAGCTTTGCAGACGACGGGAATTTTTGAGGGTGCAAGCGATCGCTTTTGGTCTTTGCTGCTTGAAGGACGTTTTACCGGCGATGTTTGGGCAGTGCCAGAAGGTACAGCGGTATTTGCCAATGAACCTTTGTTGCGTGTAGAAGCACCACTTTGGCAAGCACAGCTAGTAGAAACTTACCTGTTAAATACCATTAATTATCAGACTTTAATTGCCACAAAAGCTGCACGAATTCGCGATGTCGCAGGCGAGAAAGCCACCTTACTAGAATTTGGTACAAGACGGGCATTTAGTCCCCAAGGCTCTTTGTGGGCGGCACGAGCGGCGTTAGCAGGTGGATTAGACGCTACATCCAATGTGTTAGCGGCGCTACAACTTGGGCAAAAGCCAAGTGGTACAATGGCTCACGCTTTAGTCATGGCTTTATCGGCAATGGCAGGTAGTGAAGAACAAGCATTTACAGCATTTCATCGATATTTTCCCGGTGCGTCATTGTTAATTGATACTTATGACACGATCGCTGCTGCCAAAAAGTTAGCTCAAAAAGTCAACTCAGGAGAAATGAAACTAGCAGGAGTGAGGTTAGATTCTGGGGATTTAGTTAACTTATCACTAGAAGTGCGATCGCTTCTTCCCGATGTATCGATTTTCGCTAGTGGTGACTTGGATGAGTGGGAAATTGCCAAACTCAAAGCAGCTGATGCTCAAATTGACGGTTATGGATTGGGAACACGACTAGTTACCGGTTCCCCGATAAATGGAGTTTATAAACTAGTAGAAATTGATGGTATCCCCGTGATGAAACAGTCTAGCGGCAAAATCACTTATCCGGGGCGCAAGCAGATTTTTCGCACTATTTTAGAAGGTAAAGTGAAAAGCGATCGCTTGGGATTAGCAACGGAAAACCATAGCACAGAACAACCTTTATTGCAATTAATGGTTAAAGACGGTAAACGTATGCAAGCCTCAGAAACTTTAGCAGAAATTCGTCAACGCACCACCGCAACCGTCGCAAGTTTACCTGAAGAAACCAGACAACTAAATTATCCTGTTTCCGTACAAGTAGAAATTTCCGCAGAGTTAGAAAAACTCACCCAGCAGACGCAAAGATTAGGGACTGGGGGAGACTGCTTGGAGACAGGGGGACAAGGGG
>NZ_JAOWRF010000128.1 GCF_025753815.1 Plectonema radiosum NIES-515
GTGGGGGAGGGGGGGAAGAAATACCACCTTGTCCCCCTTGTCCCCCTTGTCCCCTTGTCTCCTTGTCCCCCCCTCCCCCTCTCCCCCTCTCCTCAAGGGGACGCAACCGGACGACAGCGGCATCAGCACCACCTGGTAACATGACGGTGTTATTTTGGACTTGATGATCGTATTGGCGATAAACCCAACGTTTTGATGCGATCGCTGGTGTATCAAGTAAAGTCAAAAGGATATCATTCCAACTTTGCTGGCTTTTTTCAATTTCAATCCCAGCAGTTGTGCAATGGGGAAGCAAATCAGGTGTCCATTCCCAAGCTTTTAAAGCATATTCTGGTGGTTCTGTCAATAATTCTCGTTCATACAATGGGGTGTTTTCTGCCAAAGCTTCGGCAGGAATTTCTGCGGCAATTCCACCTTGAAATAATATTCTCACAATGGGTTCGGCTATAACTTCCCCCGCAACAACTGCTTGCAGTCCCCAACGGTGGAAAATGTCGATTAACTCTTGTTCGCGTCCCTTGTGTGCCACAAACAGCATTCTTTCTTGAGATTCCGAAAGCAGGTATTCATAGGGAACCATACCCGATTCCCTCACGGGTATTTTATCTAAATCCAGTTCAATCCCGACACCACCTTTTGCAGCCATTTCGGATGTGGAACAAGTAATCCCAGCTGCACCCATATCCTGTGCGGCAACGACTGCACCTGTTTTAAACGCTTCCAAACAAGCTTCAATTAACGACTTTTCTAAAAAAGGATCGCCAACTTGCACCGCTGGACGGTTATCTAGTGATTCATCGCTGAGTTCTGCACTGGCAAAACTTGCACCACCCATACCATCGCGTCCGGTGGTGGAACCAACATACAGCACCGGGTTACCTAAACCAGATGCCCCAGATTTGACGATTTCTGAAGTTTCCATCAATCCTAGCGCCATCACGTTTACTAGGGGATTCCCGGAGTAAGCAGCATCAAAATAAACTTCGCCACCGACAGTGGGCACCCCGACGCAATTACCGTAGTGACTTATACCTGCAACTACACCGCTGAAAAGCCGTTGAGTTTTGGCATCTTCTAGGGAACCGAAGCGGAGGGAGTTTAAAAGAGCAATGGGACGCGCACCCATTGTAAAGATATCTCTGAGAATACCTCCTACGCCAGTGGCGGCGCCTTGAAAAGGTTCGACGGCTGAGGGGTGATTGTGAGATTCAATTTTAAAGGCAAGTTGCAACCCATTCCCTAAATCGATAACGCCGGCATTTTCACCGGGACCAACGAGAATGCGCGATCCGGTCGTGGGAAACTGTTTTAATAATGGTCGTGAATTTTTGTAACAACAATGTTCTGACCACATCACCCCAAACATTCCTAGTTCGGCTTTGTTGGGATGACGCCCTAACCTGCGGACAATTTCTTCATATTCTTCTGGCTTTAAACCTTCTTTGGCGATTTCTTCAGCGGAAAAGGCTGGTTTTGAGGTTGCAGTCATGAAAATGCACTCTGGGGGACAGAGCATTATTCTATCGATTTACTTGCCCTGTAAATGCAGTTCCAGGAATGCAGATAATTCTTGTTTGGATATTTCCCTCTGAACTACTTGAATCACCAAGTTGTAAGCTTGCTCTTGAGATAAGTTCAAACTGTAGCCGTTTAAGGTTATGAAGATATCCATAACCGCAAATGCAGTGCGCTTGTTGCCATCAATAAATGGATGGTTCATCGCTAAATGGTACAGATATGCTGCTGCTTGCTCACCAATTGTAGGATGAAGAAGTTCACCGCCATCATGTTGCTTGAGGTTGTGCCAGTGCTGAATCTAGCAAACCTTGGTCTGTGACACCAGATGTTCCACCAAAGCTGTTTATCTCATCTTGGTCAATAGACATCTCCATAAAAGACGTAGAGACGTAGCAATGCTACGTCTAATCAAGGGTTTCGGGCAACGTATAGTTCATTTCTGGAGATGTCTAATGTCTAGCACTTGGGAAATAGCGCGATCGCACAACAAAATTGCCTATAAATAAAACGGCGATCGCTATGCATCTAACTAAACTAAGAAACAAGCGATCGCTATGCATCTGATATAAGTTACAATGCTAAAGTAATGGTATCTTTAAACATCCTATTTTATCATGAACACCATTACCATCAAAATTCCCGATGAGCGTTTGTTGAAGCTGCAAAAAACCGCCAATAACCTTGGCTTATCAATAGAAGAATTAGTGTTAATGGGTGTTGAAGAAATACTAAATAAACCAAACGCATCTTTCAAAGGTGCTATGGATTATGTACTCAATAAAAATGCTGAACTTTACAAGCGGCTGGCGTGATGCGGTATCTTACTTTAGAAGAGGTGTTAGAACTGTATCATCGCATAATTGAGCAGTCAGGTGGCTCGGCGGGTATTTCCAACATGGGTGGATTAGAATCAGCTATAGCTCAACCACAAATGACCTTTGCTGGTGAGTAACTTTACCCGACAATAGTTGAAAAAGCTTCTACCCTTGGTTTTTCCCTAATTAAAAATCATCCTTTCATTGATGGCAATAAACGCATCGGTCACGCTGGGATGGAAGTCTTTTTAGTGTTGAATGGTTTTGAGATTAACGCAGCGGTAGATGAACAAGAGAAGGTAATTTTACCGAAAAGTTGGGTCTAAAGCCCCGTCCTTGCAGGACGGCTTTTTATTATATTCGCTCTATCTTATACCAATTGTGATAGCATAAGACGGGAGGTGGAAAATGCTTGTTTTTGAGTTCAAAG
>NZ_JAOWRF010000187.1 GCF_025753815.1 Plectonema radiosum NIES-515
TCCCCCACACCACGCTTCCCTCATCCCTCGACATCCGAGGATTCATCTTCGATTTAGATGGTGTCCTGACGGATACGGCAGAATTTCACTATTTAGCTTGGCAGAAATTGGCAGATGAAGAAGGTTTACCTTTTACCCGCGAAGCTAACGAAGCTTTGCGGGGGGTGTCGCGTCGGGAATCGTTGCTGGTGATAATTGGGGATAATAAAAAGTATTCAGAAGCACAGATACAGGAAATGATGGAGCGTAAGAACCGCTACTATGTAGAATCCATTGAAAATATCTCCTCAGGGGATTTATTGCCTGGAGCGGTGTCTTTTTTGGATGAACTGCGACAAGGGGGAATTAAAATAGCTTTAGGTTCTGCGAGTAAGAATGCTCGACCAGTTATCGAACGATTGGGAATTGCGAGTAAAATAGATGCGATCGCTGACGGTTACAGTGTCGAAAAACCCAAACCAGCACCCGATTTATTTCTCTTCGCTGCACAACAATTAGGACTTCAACCAGCGCAATGTGTAGTTGTCGAAGATGCAGCAGCGGGTATTGATGCAGCTTTAGCAGCAAGAATGTGGGCAATAGGACTCGGACCAGTTGAGCGAGTTGGTGCTGCTCACATAGTTTTACCAAGTTTAGCATATGCCACTTGGTCAGATATCCGCGCTAAATTGGATAATGTTGCTAGAAAATAGCGGTGAAATTCGTAGTAAGCGTTTCAACGCTTAATTGAGCAGTTTACTGCTCACAATGTTGCCAGAAAACAGCGATGAAATTCGTAGTAAGCGTTTCAACGCTTAATTGAGCAGTTTACTGCTCACTACGAGTTTTCAAATCACGCTGACACTCTTATTTGTATTTGTCTTAACTTTTCATTGCCATCAAAGTACATTCCCAAACTAAGCGCGGTTGAGCGTAACAAAGTAGATATTTACGCGCTTTTTCTAACAGGTTAATAATACTTTGTTCATGCGACTTTCGCCAATATGACTGCTGCAAATAATCGATTAACCACAGTTGAGCTTCTGTATCCAAATCATCAATTTCTTTCGCCAATTTTAAAGCATCAAGGTAAGTTTTGGGGGCTGTTGTCAAAGTTTCGAGTAACTTATTAGGGATAACTTGCAATTGCTCAAAAGATGCGATCGCCTCCCCCGGACTCCCAGATGCTATATTTAACACCGCCTCATGCTGTAAAATTTCCTCATGCCCTGTTTGCCTGAGAACCTCAGTCAAAGACACTGCTTCCATTCGATAAAAAGGAATGCGTTGACAGCGTGAAACTAAAGTCGGCAACACAGACTCAACTGAAGGTGCAATTAAAATCAGCGTTGCTTGTCCTGGTTCTTCCAAAGTCTTCAGCAAAGCGTTTGCCGCACCTTCCGCCATTGTTTCTGCTTGTTCTAAAACTACCACATTTCTTGGTGCAAGTATCGGCGGACGGCTGAGAAATTGCGTAACTTCCCGAATTTGCTCTAACCTAATTATAGGTGGTGCTTTCCGCTTCAGTTTTTTTTCTGCGGCTTCTTCTGGTGTTAATCGTTGTCCTTGATACTGGTAAGTTGGCTGCACCCAGAATAAATCTGGATGGTTTTCTTGACGCAAACGGTTCGTTTCTACAGAATGAGAAAACAGCAATTGTGCAAAGCACCGTGCTGCTAAACTGCGTCCCACACCCTCAGAACCGACAAATAAATAAGCAGGTGCAACTCGATTTTGTTTGACAGCTTGAGTCAATAATTCTACCGCTTGCTGTTGTCCTATAAGTTTCGCGAATGGGTCATTAATCATGATAATTACACATATTGTAGAGACGTTCCGGCGGAACGTCTTTACGACGATTGCAATATTTTTATACAGTTGATTCAGCGGATATGATATAACCCCAACTTTTCAAGCGATCGCTCAAAGTTGTCTGAATCATCTTTTGCACAGCATATGGATTCAAGCTAGCATCTATGCGGACAATTTTATCTTGGGATGCTTGCAGTTGACTATATCCTTCTTGGACGCGACGATGAAAAGCGATCGCTTCAAGTTCAATTCTATCAGCAATATCGTCCGCCGCGCGTTTGCGGCTTAGTCCCACTTCAATATCAACATCAAGCCATAACGTAATATCGCTTTCTAACCCACCAGTCGCGATCGCATTCAGCACATTTATTAAATTTATATCCAAACCGCGACCATAACCTTGATAAGCAATAGTCGAATCAGTATAGCGATCGCACAAGATAATATTACCTTTTTCTAGATTCGGTTTTAATTCTTCTTCAACATGTTGCGATCGGTCAGCAGCATACAATAATAATTCTGTTGTATTTGCTATTTTCTTGTTCTCTACTTCTAACAACAAGCGTCGCAAATCCAAACCTAAAGGAGTTCCCCCAGGTTCACGAGTCACCACAACTGAAACACCTAGACTTTTCAACCACTCTTGACAAAGTTGGATTTGGCTAGTTTTGCCACAACCTTCTACCCCTTCAAATACGATTAATTTACCATTCATGCTTCGAGAATTTCATTTGAGGATGAGTTTTGCAGATTTCAGCTTTTTATATAAAAAATTGGCGTTGCTGATTAGATGTATGAAAATGATTGTGCGTGATGTCAAAACCCTTGTAGAGACGCGAAGTCTGTCGGGGGAAGCTTCCCCCGACGAGCTTCGCGCGATATATCGCGTCTCTACATTCGGATTCCTACTGCGATTCAGCAACGCCAAAAAATTAATCAAGTTTATCATCATCGTCCCCCTGT
>NZ_JAOWRF010000291.1 GCF_025753815.1 Plectonema radiosum NIES-515
TTTCGGCTGGTGGTCATGGCTGGCCTCAATCGCTCAATTACTTGTCCAGATTGAGTTTCCCACTATTTTTGACCTCTGCAAATACCACCCTCGACAATTTCCCCTTTTCCTTAACTTGTCACCAATGGTTCTAATCCCAATCTTCCAGAAGCTTTTTCTCCTTCGGCTTCTGATCTAATAAGTATTTCTGCGGTTTTTTCTAAAATTTCAGCAGTTTACCGACGAATAGTTGTAGCTTTTTTTACATCTGCTCCAAATCTATCTGCTTCGTTGAAATTGGGTTGTTCTGTTTGAGTATTCATAGTTTCTTTCGTTTCTATTTTTTTTGTAACTTTGCTCTATGGAAGAATGGTATTCGTCAAAATTAAGTGTGAGTTTAGCATTCGTGAATTTATTTATACAGCATCTTTTCTAAAAGTGAAGTAAATTTGGACGGGCAGGGATGCGCCGCAGTCGCTCATGGGAAACCCTCTTGTGCGCGCTGCTCTCCGTACCACAAGACTTTTAGGATTTAGTCTTATACCTCATTTGATTGCAAAGTGCTGTATGTTCAACAAAAGCTGCAAACTAATTGCTGTATTTGATGAATTATTTTTAAGAATAATGCAACTTTAAACGAAGAATCAAAAATAAAATACTGCTTTTGCACCAGAGATTACAAGGTGTTAAAAATGTATAAATACATACTTTAAAATTAGGTTGATTTAACTTCACAGAAGCTTTAAGTACACAAAATTTATAAACATTATTTTTATTTTTGTAAATAATTAATTAAATTATTTGCATATCTAGATTACTACAAAATTATATTTTTTTTAAATAATAATCAGGCTGAATGAAACTAGAAAAATCTGGTTTTTTTGAAAAAAGTAGGGAGTGTGAAAAAAAGCGTAACGCACCAAATCCTTGACAATCAATGGTGCGTTAGCATGAAATCCGTAACGCTTGTGGGTAAAGATTAGAGAACTCCACAAAAAAAATGATCCAATAGCTATGCGGGTTTAGCAAAAATTTCTACAAACCATTTTCTGAGATTGGGGAGGCGGTGAATCTGTGTTTCAATTTCTGCCATAGCGGAGGTAGTAAGTTTAACTCCTGTGGAGTAAACTTTTTCTACCAATGTGACCACCGGATTTTTACCCTTAAATGTGAGAGTTTGGGCAAAATTCAGTACAGTCTCAACAGTGTCAAGTAAACTACCATTCCAATGCTGTTCTAACCAGCCAAAACAACGTTCTGTCGGGTTATATTTGCTATGATAAGGCGGATAATAAGCAAGTTGTAACGTCAGTTGAGATGATGTACCAAAATCTACAATCCGCTTCATAAATTGAATGCGACGAGAATGATTTTCAGGTCCATTATCCTGATTAATCACCAGTTTTTGAATATGAGCAAATCTGTGTTTGACAGTTTGCCACCAGCTTTCAAGCAAATCAACAATACAATCAGCGGTTAATTTGGAAGAAACAAAGAATAAAAATAACTCGTTGTATTCAGGTATAAAAATGCCGTAGGGAATCAGAGTTATCTCCGTCGGGAAGTCGTGGTCTACTGAGATGGTTGGCATTCGATTTAATGATTTCTGCCCCTACGCGGGCACCCGACCCTATAGCTAACTTTCACCATATAAACTACTACTTCCAAGCCAAAAAAAGCACCAGCTACAGCTAGTGAAGAACCCCATTGCCCCGCACCAGTTTCCGTAATTAAGCGTTTTGTACCCGCAATCTTGTTGTAATAAGCTTGAGGAATGGCAGTGTTCGGTTTATGACTCCCAGCCGGACTAGTGCCTTCGTATTTGTAATAAATTTTTGCTGGAGTATCAAGAGCTTTTTCTAGCCGCCGCGCACGGTACAGTGGAGTTGGTCGCCACTGACAATAAATTGATCGCACTTGTTGAGGAATTTCAATCCAGCGTTCGATACTAACTTCTTGTTTAATTAATTCAGACGGAAAAAGCGGTTCTAGGTCAGCCCCCGTAATTAGCGCTCTCGTATTGGGGTTCAGTACTGCTGGCATGGGAGCGGGTAAATCTGCTTGGATGTTATACCAAGCAGTAGGCATCTGGCTTTCATTAAGCGTGTACTTGATAGTGTCCATCTTTTAAAAGCTATAGAAATGGCGCAGTCAGTATATCCTTATTTTCGACAATAGTTAATACAACAGACAATGACTTTTTTTAGCTAAGGCAGTTGAGATTATTTGAGCAGCAGTAAGAGCGATCGCTCTTACTGATAACAGAGGATAATCAAAGGCGATCGCCTTACGGGGAATCGTTGGTGCAATGAGTTTTAAAGGTGGGAATGATAAAAACGCATTTGAAACTTATATTAATCGAGTTTTAGTTCCGAATTTATGGGAGGGAGCCTGTGTAGTCATGGATAATTTTAGCTCTCATAAAGTAACAGGAATTAAAGAAGCTATTGAATCTGTCGGTGCCCATCTAATTTATTTAGCACCCTACTCACCAGACTTTTCACGAACGCGAGAATTTTTGGTCAAAAGTTAAAGAATTTTTACGTTCACAACAGACGAGAACTTACTCCGATTTGGATAAAGCTATTACAGAAGCTTTAAAAACTATTAATTTAAGTGACATTATTAATTGGTTCCAACATTGTGGTTATTAGACCTATGAGCAAAAGTCACAGATGCATGGGACAAGTAGGTTAGAGTTGGGTATCATTGATGACCTACGAACAAGTAAAGAGCCTAAAGCCAGAAGACTTTAAACGTTTGTGTGG
>NZ_JAOWRF010000228.1 GCF_025753815.1 Plectonema radiosum NIES-515
ATGATGCCCAGAAAAACTTGTTCTTAAACCTAAGTTCCAAAGCCAATGGAATCAATAAAAGAGTGATACAACTCGATATTGAAAAGTGCTTCGATAGGATAAGCCATACCACAATAATGGAAAACCTTATTGCCACTAAAGGCATTAAATCGGGTATATTCCGTTGCCTCAAAGCAGGAACAAACCCCGAATTTCCAGAACAGGGTACACCTCAAGGTGGTGTGGTAAGTCCGCTATTAGCCAACATTGCACTCAACGGGATTGAATGTATCCACAAATACAAAGGTACAAGTGGAATTATAGAACCAACAATTCGTTATGCGGATGACATGGTTATTATACTCAGACCTGAAGATGATGCGATAAACATACTTGACAAAATCGACGAATTTCTAGCTGAAAGAGGAATGAAGGTAAGCGAGAAAAAGACACACATTACCGCCGCGACAGATGGTTTTAACTTCCTTGGCTGGCACTTCAAAGTGCAAAGCAACGGAAAATTCAGATGTACTCCCTCAGTGGACAACTACAAAAAATTCCGTCAGAAGGTAAAAGCTATCGTCAACTGCTCAAATATTGGTTCTACAGAAAAAGTTGAGAAATTAGCCCCTGTAGTTAGAGGATGGCGGAATTACCATAAGTTCTGCAAAATGGATGGGTTGCGATTCTCGCTATACCACATTCAACACAGAGCCTTCAAGGTATTCAACAAGGAAACCAAACAAGATCGCTACACTAGTAAGAAATTATTAGATAAAGCGTTCCCAGCGGTCTCCCACTCCGAAAACAAACACGTCAACGTCAAGGGAAAGAAATCACCTTTTGATGGAGATATAGCTTACTGGAGCAAACGCAATAGCAAGTTATACGACTGTGAAACCTCTAAGGCATTAAAACGCCAAAACCAAACATGTGGACAATGTGGACTTAAATGTATGAGCGAAGAGCGAGTACACCTACACCACCGAGACGGGAATCACAACAACTGGAAAGTAAAAAATCTAGTGGTCTTGCATGAATCCTGTCACAATTATCAACACATGGGCAAAAGGGTTAACCCTTAAGAATATCGGGAGCCGGATGCCGTGAAAGTGGCACGTCCGGATCTAACTGAGAGGTGCGGGAGATAATACTCCCCATCGACTCAACCAGGTGTTTGGGGTTGCACTCGTTGTTTTTACTGCAATAGTGTTTGTCCGATGGATGTACAGCCACTCGAACAAATCACTAAAATTAAACAGGAAATTCTCCATCGCAAACAAGCAAGCGACAGCCGTTCAATTCGCCACCGCAAGGTATTGATAGACTTAGTTAAAGAAGGTGGCTGGATTGATGAACGTAAATTTGGCTTACATGTAGTTGGTAATTACTTCAAAGACTTGAGAGGGTTGCTGAATATTGCCCCCTTGGGTTTGCGGATGATATCTAAAGGTAAATTTCCACTATCATTTGAGTCTTCAGAAGGAACTCAACAAGTGCGATCGCTTATCGAAGCTGTTCAACAAGAGGGACGCTTGGACTAGCGACTAGGGAAAGACAAGGGAGACAAGGGAGATGGGGGAGACAAGGGAGAAATTTTTCCTTAAGAGGGACGCTTGGACTAGGGACTAGGGAAAGACAAGGGAGACAAGGGAGATGGGGGAGACAAGGGAGAAATTTTTCCTTATCCCCCTTATCTCCCAATACGCGGGCGTGTTCAGCCCCAAATACGAGCGTAGAGACGTTGCACATGCTTCGTCTCTACATACATCAAATCAATACCAAAAATCCTTAACACGCCCGCGTATTGCCTTATCTCCAAGGAGTCTCGAAGGAGTCTTCAAGGAGTACCGAGTCCCCATTCCCCACTCCAAGCGTCGCATTAAGGTAGATTTAAACGCTGTCCAGAACGGTCATAGACAAAAAGATCCCATTGTCCATTGAAACTAGACTCAAAGGAGATTTTACTTGCATCAGCGCTAATTGTCGGGTTGCGGACTTCTGCTTGAAGATCGGCAGTTAAATTGCGTGATTGTCGGGTTTCTCGGTCATAGAAAAATATAGCCGATCGTCCTTGACGAGAAGCCGCAAAAACAATAAAACGACCATCATCGTCAGCACTAGGATGAGAAGCGATCGCATCCAAAGAATTTAAACCAGGCAAATCAATTAAACTGCTAGTCACCATATCAAACATATACACATCCTGGCTGCCCCGGCGATCGCTTGTAAAAACAATATACCTACCCGAAATTTGCGGATTTAATTCCGAAGCTGAACTGTTAAGACTTCTACCCCCCGGATCAAAAGGGTAACTTAATAGGCGAGGATAGCCAACACAGCCACTCAACAAGCCTGTTAATGCGAACACAGGTATAAAAATAAAGCCTTTCATATATTAGTTAGGAGTTAGGAGTTAGGAGTTAGGAGTTAGGAGTTAGGAGTTAGGAGTTAGGAGTTGGGAGTTGGGAGTTGGGAGTTAGGAGTTAGGAGTTAGGAGTTAGGAGTTAGGAGTTTGGAGTTTGGAGTTTGGAGTTAGGAGTTTGGAGTTAGGAGTTTGGAGTTAGGAGTTTGGAGTTAGGAGTTTGGAGTTAGGAGTTTGGAGTTAG
Organism: Plectonema radiosum NIES-515; assembly: GCF_025753815.1. Classification (GTDB taxonomy): domain Bacteria; phylum Cyanobacteriota; class Cyanobacteriia; order Cyanobacteriales; family Nostocaceae; genus Hassallia; species Hassallia radiosum_A. The sequence continues at coordinate 2,589 of NZ_JAOWRF010000228.1, forward strand.
GAGTTTGGAGTTTGGAGTTTGGAGTTAGGAGTTTGGAGTTAGGAGTTTGGAGTTAGGAGTTTGGAGTTAGGAGTTTGGAGTTTGGAGTTTGGAGTTTGGAGTTTGGAGTTATTCTCCATCCCCGTTGTCCCCGTTGTCCCCCTTGTC
>NZ_JAOWRF010000419.1 GCF_025753815.1 Plectonema radiosum NIES-515
CCTTGCAGGATAGAGATGAGAATATCTTCAATCCCAATAAATTCCGGAAAACTTAGCCGGACATCTTTTCCTAGCATTACCTCTTCAGGGCGATCGGCAAATCGTTGAACTTGCTCTGATGTATCTAGAATACAGAAGTTTTTATCAAGTTCCAAGCGTTCAAATTTGCGTAAAGACAAAGCTTTATTAAAAATCCGGTCTAGTACCTGGTATTTCATTGTGGTGGGGGAATAGTTATTCAGGCATCATGACAAGGGCACAGCAAATCAACAGACTAGGAGATGATTAACTCCGTGCCTTCACACTCCAGAACGCCACTGGCTTTAACTGAGGCTCCTTAGGAAGTTATGATGTTTTAGACATACATCCTCCTCCCATAAGGACACTTGCACTCGTGCTGGCTCCTCAGCACCCAAAATTCAGCACCACTGATGATTCTATATCGCGTTTCCTAATCACTTGAGGTAAATCATAGCCCCCTCCACGAAGAGTGGAGGGAGTTGGGGGTGGGGTTTTGTACCTCAATCAACCAAGAAGCGCTATAAGCTAGTTTTTCAAACATTTGGTCAATACACAACCCCGTGGAGATAGAAATTGGAGAATTTCCTGTTTGCCTTTTAATTAGTGATGTGCCTGAAAGGGCAATTTTTCGGATAATTAGCTATTATTTCCTTATTTACCATCTGGGAGGGGGAAAGGGGGAAAGGGGGAAAGGGGGAAAGGGGGAAAGGGGAAGGGGGAAGAAAAATATGATACATGTATTTAAATAACTCTTTATTTCCACAGCTTTACCCTTTACCCCTCTTAAAAAAGGGACTCATGTATGGAGTTATTTAAAACACGCATAAAGTTTTTTCTTATATGACCCCTGTATTGAAATTGTTGGGAAAACGCCTGAATTTCATGCTTTGCATTGGGAAGCGTTGCATGACCCAGAGTTAACGCGATCGCTTGCGGTAGATTGTGTGATGGTGCGAAAAATGTCTCCTTCGTGGGGATTAGGAATGATTAATCTTAGTTCATCTTTAACCATAAATTGATGCTTTTTACCTGAATAAGGTTCATCAAAACCAAGCTGTTTCAGGTAATAAATTAAATCCCTTCAATTAATGGCACAAAAGGTTGGCATTAAGCCACATCCTTGTTAAACAAAAGAGTAATTCCATCTATTACAGGCAAAGTATGCCCTAATTGTAATCCTAAAACAATCCACTCTTCTAAAGACTCTTTTAACTCTTCTCGGCAGGCTTCAAGTGTGGAAGCATTAGCGTATAATCCTTTCATTCCAGGCACATATCCATAAAAAGTGCCATCTTCTAAAATTTCATAATTTGCCTGCCGCAAAGCTGCTTGAATGTACTCTGTCAACATTTTTGATGTTTGCTGATTTTTGTTCTATAGCAATCTTAGATAACTTGTCTCACATCTTGCACAAGCGCCCTAGCGATTAGAAATCGCGGCTATACAAACGAAGAAGCACAAGCGCCCTAGCGATTAGAAATCGCGGCTATACAAACGAAGAAGCACAAGCGCCCTAGCGATTAGAAATCGCGGCTATACGAACGAAGTCCGCCTACGCGGACTTAGGAAAAATCAAGGTTTTGAACCCGCCTAATCGCGGGTTTTGCCTGTGTAGCCGCGACTTCTAGTCGCCTGGTGTAAGATACTCAGATATCAAGTAGCATCCGCAGGTGGTTCTGTATAATCGCAAAAGATATTGAGTCCGATTTTGACCACATACAAAACAACAATAGTCGCGATCGCGACTATCGAGGGGTAAACCATGCGCTCCCGCTATCCCCACCAGAGAAACTATCAACCCCGACAGCAAAGGCGCACTCCCTGGATTTTTAGTATACTCGCTCAGTTGACCGCGAAAACCATCATCTCCGCAAAGTTCTTTACGCAGTGCTTTCAGCGTCACTTGCCAAAGTGATTTGCTACCCCTCATCGTCTGTGGTAGACCATTTTTTTCTGTCCATAAATCTTCATTCATAGCGCTCTAAATTGCCATTGTGTTTTTCTAAGTTATTTAATGCGTGCTGTGCGGGGTCGAAATCGTGTAAAGTCTCGCGTGCAAGATTGATTTCGTTACTTGTTAATTGAGCATCCATATTTATCCTCATTCCTTGTCACAATCTAAATAAAGGCAAGTTCGATGCATCTGACTTGACCCCGCTTCCATTCCTCTCCCCGTTGGCGTCAGCGTGGCGTCTTTCAAGCGGGGAGAGGCTTAAAAGCTTTATTTTTGTCTTGCTTCTCCTCCCTCTCCTACGAGGAGAGGGAGGAGAGGGAGGGAGAGGTTTATTCAACTAACGTTAAATAAAGGCGATCGCATATCACCGACAATGCAAATCATACAAAGTCTGCATACAGCCATTCTCGTTACTAACCTAGAACAATCCGAACACTTTTATGGCACAGTATTAGGATTGCCCAAAGTTGATCGCTCCCTAAAATACCCTGGTGCGTGGTATCAAATCGGCGAATCTCAACTTCACCTAATAGTCGCACCCACCGTCCCCACAGATAACCAAAACGAAAAATGGGGACGCAATCCTCATATTGCTTTCTCTGTCACCGACTTGGACGCAGCAAAACAGCAGCTATTAGATCATAATTGCCTTCTTCAACCAAGCGCATCTGGTCGTCCCGCTCTTTTCACCCAAGATCCAGATGGGAATATTATCGAGTTGAGTCAGGGGTGAGTGGGGGAGTGGGG
>NZ_JAOWRF010000027.1 GCF_025753815.1 Plectonema radiosum NIES-515
CTCCCCCCCTCCTCCACTCCCCCTGGTCGCGCATTTATGCAGTTGCTGCTGGCACTTTTGTTGCGGGTGTAGTTTGGTTGCCAGTGTTTTTACAGAATAGCTATGGGGATAAATTAACTGATTGGATTCAAGCTCCACGTGTGGGATTTGCTTGGATTAGCCCACTTTTTCAAGCTTTTGCGGCATGGGTAACAATGCAGTTTTTGCTACCAATTGAATCACCGCATTTATGGATTGTGCTTGTTTGTGGGTTGGTGATGCTGATTTACTTTATTTGGCTATTACCAATTCTGTTTCGTGGTTTGAAAATTCGGCTAAAACAACCAGAAACTCGTTTGATGACGATGGTGTTTGTTGTTGTAGTTGTGAGTGCGATCGCTTTATTTTTTATCTTCACCTATTTTCTCGGTATTGACTTAACACGGGGCGCCCGCTATAACTTTGTTTACTTTCCTGCTGTCATAGTTTTACTAGGAGCAAGTTTCGCAGTTTCTTGGCATCCTCAAGTTGGACGTCCAAGAAGTTCTGGAAAAAAGGCTGTAGGCATAATTTGGCTAATGGGATTTTTCAGCGCAGTCACAGTTTTGAGCAATCTAGGTTATCAAAAATATTATCGTCCTGACCTCTTTGTAGAACTAATTCAAAAAACATCCCAAGTGCCAGTATTGATTGCAACCACTCAAAGAACTCATGTACATATTGGGGAAATGATGGGGGTAGCCAGGGAATTTAAAATTCAAAATTTAACTTCCCCCACTCCCCTATTTCTCCTCGCTCATCAAGACCAAAACCCCAATACTTCTTCTGATGCTTTGCTTCATACTTTAAAAGAACTCCCACGACCTCTGGATTTATGGTTAGTAAACTTTTATGCTCCTCTTCCAGAAGAAGTGAAAAAATGTGCTGCTGATCTGCAATCTTTGCCAGCTATAAACGGCTATGAATCTAAACTTTATCACTGTAGAGCAAAGTAATAAAACAACAAGCTCTAAGTAAATAAGCAACAAAAAACTCAACTAACAGTTAACATACCCATCACGACTAACAAACCAAAAAGTTTTTCCCAATCGCCAACAATTTTGTAGCCAATTTACCCCGAATAGACATCTGGTAGAGACGTAAGCTAGCTACGTCTCTACAAGGGTTTCGGGCAACGCACAATTAATTTATCTTACCCTTTGCCGCGTATGTCGCATATCAAGCCCTTGTTTAATCCAACTCAAGCATTCATATTCTGACTTGAATAATTTGGGTGCGGCAATATTATTCAATAATTCCGGCGGATAATGGTCGTAGAAATATTTATCATCCTGCTGAAAGACGATAATCAAATTTTGATGGTACGTATAGCGACGCTGAAAACTATCACCATGACTCACCAAATCTGAATTTTTCTCAATATTTTCTTTGGCAATATCAATGATATTACTCAAGCTATTTCCATAGATTTCTGCCGGATTTTCTGCTTTGTGAAATTGGCTTTTTTGCCCAATTTCTGACAAGAGTTTGTAAGAATAAATCTCGTAATTATCCACTTTGCCATAAACAAAGGGGATGATGAGATACCCTTCAAATGAAACTGAACTTTCATAAAGAAGACGGCTCATCTTGACCTCCTATTATGTAGATGCTCCCTAAATTAAGCTATTGCTTTGTTGAAAACACAATGATAGCCTTCGGCAAATAGCTTGCTTTAGATGGTGAAAGTTGATATGTGGGAAAAATTAGGAACAGCGCAAACAACTGCTATTTACTTGCACGCTTGACGGCGTGTTGTTTACGAGAAGCTGAATATTTGAGTTATTAATTGGGCTTCTTAGTCGTTTGTAGTGCCTATCTTAAACTTACCATAGCAGGTTGAATGACAATAACTATGAGGGGTGTAGGGGTGCAGGGGTGTAGGGGTGTAGAGGGGGGTGTTGTAGTTAGCGCTTCAGCCCTGAAGCGCCGACTACAAGGGAGGTTTTAAGCTTCGACTTTTACGCCTTTCCAGAAAGCGATATAGCCTTCGATATTTTTCGCTCTCTCCTTAGCGGTGGGATAGTACCAAGCAGCGTCTTTGTTGACTTGTCCATCAACTTCGATGCTGTAGTAACTTGCGACACCTTTCCAAGGACAAGTGGACTGGGTGTTGCTGTCTTTGAAGTATTGCTGGTTAATTGCGTCTTTGGGAAAGTAATGGTTGTTTTCCACAACTACGGTTTTATCGCTTTCGGCTAAAACAGCCCCATTCCAAGTTGCTTTCGGCATAGTGGTTTTGTGAATAAACTTTACACTTAATATTTTGACACTTATACCAATTTTACGTGAGTCCCTCAGGCTGGAAGCCTGGGGCTACACAAACGAAGCCCACCTGCGTGGGCTAAATTAGGCGATCGCTACCTCAAGTCTTTGTAAAATGATATGTGTGAAAATTGAAGTAATTTTCACATAGACTAACTAACAGTGATTTTATGGTAACTGTAACGCTGACGGCTGTTGCTACTGCGATCGCTACCATCGCTACTACACTTTCGACCAAAGCACTAGAGAAAACCGGCGAAAATATTGGTGATGCTTTATGGAAGTTATTGACATCTCCCCCGGCTGGAAGCACGGGGGATTCGCGCGCGATGTTGCTACGGGTCTAAAAGACCACTTTGCAACGTTACAATATGATTTATTTAATTGCGTAAACAAATCAATTTGTTGT
>NZ_JAOWRF010000249.1 GCF_025753815.1 Plectonema radiosum NIES-515
TTTGTGCGATTCGTTCCCTATAAAGTGGAAAGGCTACCAGCCTAAAAACGAACTAGGGGCAAGGAGACTAGTCCTTCGTATTGACTAGAACAGAACCTTGACAACTTGGTTTCCATGCAGATGAAATTTCTGCCGCCCTCGACGCTGGGTTGAAGCGTAACCCCCACACATCGCGTGACAACCGAATGTGACCATTGTAGCGGGGTTAAACGACAAGTAGCCTTAAACCTTATAAGGTCAATTGGCAAGCTCAGTTGGGAAGGGTTAACGTTCAGTAAACTCACTTGAAACCTTCGTTAATTTGAAGTTGCGGCAATGAGGTTAATGTAACAATTGTTACGACCGCAACAGCCAAAAGGCAATGGGGAAATGTGGCTAATGAACTGAATCCGTCATTAGAAGCGTTCACGAGAGTTATCTAATTAGGTAACTGTATTAACCCCGGAGGAGTGTGAGAACCCCGCCCCCAACGACAAATGGAAACCAGGAACGAATTAACTCCCCTGTTCTCTCTCAGTATATCTGAGTAGGCAGTCAGCCGCATGAAGCAGGTGGAGAAGGATGGCTTCATAAGCTAACGCCCTTGGTAATGCAAGGGATACGCAGACGGAAGCCCGATTGTAGGAGATGTAGAGGTATCAAGTAGTATAAATGTCGTGAGATGAAGGTAAACAACCAGAGTACGAATAATAACCCAGAAGTAACAGTACGCGACGAGTGGAAAAATATCCCTTGGCGCAAGCTAGAACAGAAGGCTTATAAGCTACAACGACGCATCTACACAGCTTCACAGCGTGGTGAAACTCTCAAAGTAAGGAAGCTACAAAGGCTATTGATGAAGTCCAGAGCCGCAAAGCTACTAGCCACAAGACGGGTAACGCAGGAAAATAAGGGTAAGAAAACTGCTGGTGTCGATGGGGTAAAAGCTTTATCCCCACACCAAAGATTAAAACTCGCTAAAAACCTGCGAATTAATGGCAAGGCAAAACCTACCAGACGAGTTTGGATACCCAAACCAGGTAGAGACGAAAAACGCCCCCTTGGAATACCCGTCATGGAAGATAGAGCCAAGCAGAAACTAGTTGAACTAGTTCTTGACCCAGAATGGGAGGCTCGTTTCGAGCCAAACTCATACGGGTTCAGGAAAGGACGCTCATGTCATGATGCGATAGACGCAATTAACAGCAGTATTCAAAAAATGCCCAAATGGGTGTTAGATGCAGATATTGCAAGTTGCTTTGACCGCATAAACCACCAGGCTCTACTTAACAAGCTAAATACAACCCCTAATATTCGCAGGCAAATTAAAGCCTGGTTACGAAGCGGGGTAATTGATGGTATGAAATACTACGATACCACCGAGGGTACACCACAGGGCGGGACGATTTCGCCTCTACTGGCTAATGTTGCCCTCCACGGTCTAGAAAATCGAATTAACCAAGCATTCGGTGGAGGATACTTTGTTTCCCCCCAAGGGAAAAGAAAAAGGTATACCGCTAACCCAGTAAGATTAATTCGATACGCAGACGACTTTGTGTTACTACATGAAGATTTGAATACCATCTTAAAAGCTCGAAATATAGTATCCGACTGGCTTCGTGACATGGGACTGGAGCTAAAGCCATCTAAAACAAAAATTACTCATACCCTTAACGGAGGAAAGGAGTATGAAACTGGATTTGATTTCCTTGGATTTCATATTCAGCAATTCGAGGTTGGTAAACATCAATCACGAACCAAAGACAAAATAAAAAGGATTGGCTTTAACTTCAATACAATCATTACTCCCAGCAAGCAGAAGGTACAGGTTCACCTGGAAAAAATTCATAACATGATTTTAGTTGGTAAAGCAAAAGTTTTACCCCAGGTAAAGCTAATAGCAAATCTCAATCCTGTATTACGAGGATGGGCTAACTATTACAAAACAGTCAATAGTTCTGTGATTTATCACAAACTAGACCATTTGATGTATCTGAAGTTAAGACGTTGGACTAAAAGACGACACTCCAATAAAGGTAAATCCTGGATAGCCAGTCGCTACTGGGGTATATACGATGGAAAAGGCTGGGAGTTCACCGACAGAAAAACAGGGATAACTTTAGAAAAATACTCCAACACAAAAGTCAGAAGTCCTGGGACTAAAGACGAATATGTTAAGGTAAAAGGCGAAAAAAGTCCCTATGACGGTGATATAGCATATTGGGCGGCAAGAACGGGAGAGCATCCAGAATTGCCAAAACGGAAATCACTTCTGTTAAAGCAACAAAAACAAAGATGTACTTATTGCGGGTTGTTTATCACCGATGCACTAGATACAGAAGTCCACCATAAGGACGGAAACCATAAAAATGATAAATGGGAAAACCTTGAACTCATACACATGGTTTGTCATGATTTAATGCACGCAAACAATACCAATAAGAAAAACCACACTGATGGGACAAAGCGGCAGGTTGAAATTTACGGAGTATCAATCGATGATTTTTCGTTCTATATTTAGCCGACAAAGAGGGAAGGAAAACTCTATTCATCCCCCCCTAAACCTTAATAATGGTGAGAAGCTTGTTATGACAAAACAACTACAGTTGAGGAGCCGTGTGAAGGGACAACTTTCACGCACGGTTTTGAAGACCAACGGGGGAGGCAACAAACCCGTTGAGTTTAACC
>NZ_JAOWRF010000335.1 GCF_025753815.1 Plectonema radiosum NIES-515
TAGATAATTTGAAATTAAAAGATAATGCAGGATAAATCCTGCAACCAGCTTTCATCCCTTGTCTAAAGCACGCATGTGGTACTATGGCGTACCACATGCTCAAGGGCTTTCAGCATCTTTCTTGTAAAGGACATGATATTCTAGTATTAGACTCGTTTTTCTGTTACTAAGGTGAGGCTAACCCATTCGCCTCGATCGCTGTAACTGCGAATCATCCGCTGACGTAAGTTAGGTTCGATTAACCAACCCGCTTCTAAGATAAAGCTTTGACGTAATTGCACTTTAACTGGTAAATTAGCGGAAACACCATTCGGTAAGAGTAATACTTGCACCTGATGGCGAGGGTTTTCGTCAAAGTCAATTATAGAGCCTTTAATCGTAGCAGTTGAAGTAATTGTCCGATCGCCAAAGGTTAAACTTTGAATTAATCGCCCAGCATCAAGTCCTAATTGTAGAGTAGAAGAAAAAGTCTCAGGCGATCGCCAATCAGGATATATTGTTACAGCTTCGCCGTGCCATTCTCCCAACAAGTCATCTATCATTAAAGGTGTGCGTTGTGCCGCTTCAGTTCCCGCAAAATGTTCGCGAATTAAGGTAATTTGGTCTAAATCGCCATTTTTATCAAATATCTGCACCAACCGTAAGCGCTGATTTTGTTGAATAAATCCAAATTCGGCACCAAATTCAGAATACGGTGCTAACTGAATCGAACCTTGAGAAAATTCGCCATTTTCAAAAAATAGAACACTTCGTCCTAGTGAACTATATTCTAAAACTTTTTCATCTTCCCCCAGACGGATAATTTGGCGAATAGTCTGATTATTGTTCAAACCTTCCAAGGAGACAATTGAGTTTGTATCATTCACCAATTCACCTTGGGGAGAGAAACGAGTAAATGAACCAGACCAGACACCGATATTTTGCAGTAAACGTTCCCATTGCGATCGCATAGCGATTTTGGATTGTTGATTAAAAATAACCTTCTGCCGAATGCCCTTTGAAGAGGGGAAAAGGAAAAGATGAACAATAAATTTTCAAGAACTCCGTCCCTTTCCCCTTTTTCCTTCCTTCTGCCCAATGCCTGACTCCATTATCTAGCAAATCGGCGCACTGCAAATAAACTTCCTAATAATCCGACTGTGGCACCAAAACTGAGGAGAATTAAAGGTAATAATAAAGTTTGTGTGTTGGTGAGTTGCAAACCGTTGGTGAGAAATTGGATCAACTCAGGTTGTAAGTTGAGGGAATTAGTGAGAAACTGCTGAATTAGAGAAATGAAACTCCAAGCGATCGCACCACCAACTAAACCAAAAGCAATTCCTTGTAAAATAAACGGTAGATAAATCCAAGTCGAAGTTGCACCCACAAGTTGCATAATTTCAATTTCCCGACGTCGTGCAAGAACAATTAAGCGAATTGTCGTGCTAGTTACAGCGATGGCTGTTGAAGTCAAAATGATGGTAATTGTTAAAGTAATCCAATTCAAAGATTGATGTAACTGAGCCATGCGTTGCACAGCTTCATCTACATACTGCACTGCATTAACTTGGGGTATTTTAGCAAGTTGCGTCGCTAAAGTGGGGACAACTTGGGAGTTACGTGCTTTGACTTTAATCTCATCAACTAAAGGATTATCGCCTAACTGCTGGGTAGCACCTTCAATATCAGAAATTCTTAGTTCTTTAACTAGTTTATTCCAAGCTTGCTCCTTGGTGATTGTTTGCACTGCTGCTACTTGAGGTAATTTCTCAACTATTGGAGCGATCGCTTCAACAGTAGCACCCGCATCAAGGTAAACTGATAATTCTAGCTGGCTACCAAATTGGTTAAGCAGCTTTTCTAATTGCCAAGAACTTTGCAGACTCAAACCGAATAAGAACAGTAACACCGTAACGGTACTTATTGCTGCCCAATTCATCCAACCTCCCCGCAGCAAACCGAGGAAAGTCTCTTTCAGCAGGTAATCAAGTTTAGTAAAAAATTTGAACACACTAAATACCGATGTATTAGTTTCGCGTCCACATTTTGGCATGTTGAGAATAAATGTGGCTAGCGTAGTAAGTACAGAGAGTGCTGAAAATAAGCACTCTCTGTACTTACTACCTATTACCATTCCACCAAAGCTGCGGTAACTCCGTTTCGGAAATCTGGTGTCAGCATGGGATTATTTAATAATTGTTGCAATTGTTGATAAGCGATTTCTGGTGCAAGATTCTTTAATGCAGCGACGACATGCAATCTGACAACTTCATTATTATCTGCTAAAAGAAAAATCAACGGTTCAATTGCTTCGATATTGCCTAATTGTCCCAAAGATAAAGCGATCGCACTTTTAATTGAGACAATCTCAACTGCTGGATGTTGCGATCGCACTATTGAAAGCAAAATTCCTGTCGAAGAGGCAGTTAATGTCGAATCGCTGACTCGACCTAAAACTGTGACAATTTCTAACCACAGTGTCTCTAATGAAAGTTGCTCAAATGCTTGTTGAAGATATTCTAAACCAGATAATGTCTTCATCCAAGCGAGGGCGCGGACAATTTCGATTTGTAATTTTATTGGTGTCCGGGGTGAACTTAGCACTATAAATAAGTGTTTACCAGCCTCATCACTACCGATCCGCGAAAGTGCAACCGCTGCTGCTTGGGCAACTTGTAGATTAAAGTCATCAAGTCTGGGTTGGAGTTTCGTCACCAAATCTAAACTGGAGTGTAAGTCAGTGCGAACACTTAACCCAAGCACAGCTTCTCTTCTAACAGCAGCAGCGACATCAGTTAAAGCATTTAAAAGAATCGGTGGAATACGAGGATCGTGAAAGCTGCTGAGAGCTTCAATTGCGATCGCACGTATTTCAACTAGCGGATCTTGCACGACACTTAATAGAGGTGTAATAATTTCTGGTTGCCGGATGTAAGAAAGCGATCGCACTGCCAAAACTCGTGTATCAACTGAAGCTAAAAGTTCTGATAAAGCAGCGATCGCACTTTGTCCAATTTGTCCTAATGCAGCAGCAGCAAGTGCCTTAAGTTCTTCATCCTCAGTAGCTTTCAGAAATTCCACCAGTGATGCGATCGCAATCGGATTTTTCAGATTGCCTAAAATTCGCACTGCATACCACCGCAAGTCGTCCTCTGCATCTTCATCTTCTAGGATCTCAATCAACGGGGTTATAGCAACATTTCCCAAACGGACAAACACCTTAGCAATTTCCCAGCGTTGCTGAAAATCTCCCATTTCTAGAACTGAGAGTGCTAATTCCCGCAAATATGCTTGATTTTTAACTATCTCTGGGTGTGTGGAATCTTCTCCCAGAATCAATTGCTGTACGCATTGCAACACTTTTGACCAATCAGCCGCATCATGTGCTGCCTGCGCTTGCACCAAAAGCTGGTTGATGTTATTCACAATTAATTGGTTGTTGGTTGTTATATAGCGCTTCCCGACAGAAGTGAGGTACGTTTTCAAAGCTACTAACCTTGGTAAAAAAAGATTTGGGTGTACCTCAGCTGCGTAGGAAATGCTATATGATGTTTAGTTAATTGCTTATATTGTAGAGACTTCCACACAGAAAAATCTCTACGGGTTTTACGGTTTTTTATTTTTGTGTCGTTCTAACACTAAATATCAAGCCAAATTAGCTTGCAGATTTAACTTAAATTTCAGCTGCTTAACTTCTGTAATATCGCGGACGGTAATTGAACAGCCATCTCCCAATTTTACAGCAATTAAGTAATACCATTTCGGAATCTCATCATTTGACCAATAAAATTCTTGTTCAAATGATTCTCTTGTTTCACCTAGTTGTAGCAATGAATCAAACAATCGGGGATAGAGTTGATTCAGCAGTTTCTTAAGTCCAGACTTACCTATCAAGTCTTTTCTTTCTTTACCAAACAGCTTGGCAAAGACGGGATTAATTACCAGACAGCAAAAGTCATTTATTTCTCCGGTTGTTGTGTCCCTTAGCGCTTGCATAGCAGCAATGCCATCTTGGGAACTGTTCAATACACTAGCAAGAAGCGCACGAGATTGGTAGAGAATCTCTGTGGTTTGTTGATGTTGTTCAATTTTCTCTCGCAGATGGTGTTTTTGTTGTTGGATAGTTAGTTGAATTTGAATCCGCGCAATTACTTCTTGTGCTTTAAAAGGTTTAGTGATATAATCTAATCCCCCCATTTCAAAAGCTTTAATTTTATTAATAGTCTCGTTTTGGGGGCTTAAAAAAATAATCGGTATTTCTGCGGTATATTCATCAGCTTTGAGAGTTTTGCAGATTTGGTAGCCATCCACCTCTGGTATTTTAACACCCAGCAAAATGACATCAGGTAAGTTATGTCTGATTGTGCTTAATCCCATCTGAGCATTGGTAAGGCTGCGAACTTTGTAACCTTGTTTGGTTAATATTTCTGTGAGAACCTGCAAATTCTCTATCGGGTCGTCAACAATTAATATATTGCCTTTGGGGTGCCAATTTTGATCGACGTCGCTGGTTTGGATTTTCTTCGGAGCGAGAGTGGCTATGGCACCTTGGTCTTGGAGTATCTTGGCAAAGTTATTCTTGGTTACTTTCTGCCCAAATAAGTCTGAAAGCTGCTGCCATAAGGGATAAGCTAAATCCTTAATATACCCGACACTGAGGTATAAACTGTCGGCAACTTGCTGATATGTTTCGTTATTCTGAGCAGCTTTTAAGATTTCTTTTTCTACGGGTGTCAAATGTTTCCCTGTCTTGGCTTCCAGAGCAGCTTCTAAAAGTTGGAGTACTTTTTCAACGGTCATGGGTGACTATGTATCTTTTGGTAAGGTTTTTATTCTGGCAAGAGAAAACACTCTGTATTATAAACTACCTTATAAAATCTGCAAAGCGCTGATTTACACTTAGGAGTCAGCAAGGAGTCGAAAATTACGATTCCACCATTGGAATTCCACATTTTTGGGACTATTAGGGCGATTTATCAAATAAAAGTCACGAGTTTTTCAATGGTAAACATAGTTTTCATCGATGCTATTTCAGTATTATTACGGTTGTAATTCATAGTGCCTAAACAAGTAAATGAGTGTTAGTACGGCTATGTATTTATATATGTAAGAGATTATGCGTATTATGCAAGTTCCGACTTGATCCGACTTTAATATCCGACTTTGCGGACTACCGGAAATGAGTGAGAGAGATTATAAATATATACAGCTAGCAAATACGACGCTAGCTGAAGGGTGTAATCTTTTTTCAGACCTTACACCCTAGCTTTGTGTGATATGTGAGGAGTATCGAGATGAGCTTTACCGTTGTTGTCTCAAGTGGATGAACGGGAACCGAATTGATGCTGAAGATGCACTCTCCGATGCGATGCTCAAAGCTTGGGAAAAGGTACAAAAGTACGTGGGGGAAATTGCCAACTTTAAGGCTTGGCTGATTCGAGTGACTCATAACCTCTGCATAGATATTCATCGAGAACGCGATCGCGTTCTCAAGCAAATCGAAAATATAGATGCGATCGCTCCTCATGAAGAGCAAAGACACCAATTCCAGTACGATACGCTCGTAAGCGATTTAGAGCAATGCGAGAAAAAGATAGTTATTCACCACGCTATTAATAACTTACCAACTATTTCGATAGCACAACCCAATGAAGCGTTAAGGAATCCTCGGACTTTAGGACGAGGAGGTATGTCAAAAAGCAACCCCTGACTAGTTAGAGCTGAAGCCTCTGCATTAGTTTGAGACTTAGGGTGAGGACGCGTCCTCACCCTAATTTAATTCAGGAGTCAAGAGAACGTTGATAAACAAATTCGTCCTTGGTCTGTAGTGCGTTATTAACGCATATTCTCAAATATCAAGCTCATTCGACGAATACATTTAGCGATCGCTTTCTTTCTTTCTTTTTATTAGAAGGAAGGCGATCGCTTCAATGTTGATTACTTTAATTGAGACAACTTTGAATATGTAGAAAGAGCGATTATCTTCACTTTTGTGGTGCGATCGCTATTTTTCCGGCAGAATTATGAAGTCAAACAGGCTTTCTGCCTGATGCCTGAAATTTATATTGTGTACCTCACACCTGTTTCCATCCACTGTAATTGCAGTCAGTGCGATCGCACTTGGTCAGGTTTGAGAATAATCAAGCGTGAGCGGCTGATCGCAGTGCTCTATCGTCACCAGTTGTTTTATCAGCCTCGTGGGGAGATTAACGAGGCTTTGAAACGGTTGCAAGCGATGGTACGGAAGAATTCTCTTTTTCTGAGTCTGGTTTGTAATGGTGCATTTATTTAGAGAAAAAACGCCTCTAACTCAAAAAATTCAGAAATTGTCCTCGGAGATCGTCTTTAAAGTGTAGAGCGTTGAATGGTGTGTAGCTTTTATTCCAACACGCCATTGCTATCAATCAGACTTCCACGAAAAAACATAGTTCACAGGTAAATAGAATGAGCGCCATAACAATTGTTACACCTTCAGATGATGCAGCCGAACTGCAACGTCAGAATAATTTCGAGGTGACCTTTGAGTTTGACAAAGGAGTTAAAGAGAAATACAAGCTTACAACTCAACTTAAAAGCACAGATGCATTGGTGCTTGAATCTGAGAAGTCAATTCTCAACAATTTATCCATCCGTGAGGTGGTAGTCGGGTTAAATCATTCAGCAGATTTGATTTTTCTTGCATACAATGCCTTAGCCAAAAGATCCCTACAGAAAGACGTGTCTGGATTGCAGGCAAAGCTGTTAGAGGCGACTAGCATAGCCATAGTAACCATGGGGAAGTTTAGAGATAAATCTATTAAAGTTGCCGACAATGCATTCAGCGCCTACAAATCGATGCTCAATTGTAGAGAGGATATGGCTATAGATCAACTGAAACGTTGTGGAAAAGTTGCTGAAGAGATGGCTAATGAATCAGACACATTAGCAGCTAAGTTTCAATCCCTTGCTAGCGAGGCACAAAATGCGGCTGAAACAGCTATTAATGATAAGGTTACAGACCAAGCTACTAAGAAACAACTGCAAAAAAAGCTTAATTCTACTATCGCTCTTGTGGCACAAACTAAGAAGCTTCAAGAGCAAATTGGAAAAGCACTTACTGAGGCACAAGATGAATATATAAAGGCTCAAGATCGAGAAAAAATTGAGGGCGATCGTGCTTTTATTACAGGAATAATTGGCGCAGTTATGACACCACTTGCTGCTGGTGTTGGCGCAGCAGCTCAAGCTGTGATCGCAATCAAGTCTCCTTTGGGACTTCCGGGAGGATTTGTTGATCCTAAGAAACCAGAAACAGGTAGTAAGCCAACCACTGAGAAACCTTCAGCAGAAGTGGAGAAGAACAATGAAAGTCTTAGTGATCAATTGAAAAAAAAAGAACAGGTAAAAGACGATATTGAGGAAGAGAAAAAAACAAACGATGCCGAGATCGAAAAATTTGAGAAAATTAGTACTGATAACAAGTCTTCAGAAAAGCAGAAAGAGGACGCAAAACAAAAAATAGATGAATTAAAGATTAAACAGGCTGATATCAATAGAAGGCTGCAACAAGCAGAACAAGCCATCACAACGCTTATTACAGGGTTAACAGCAGCTTCCGAGGCAATGTTGCAAGTGTCAGCACAGTCACACTCAGCTATGCAAACTGCGTCAAAACAGAAGATGGATTTCTACAAGCACAGAAACGAGCTTGCCAAACAAAACCGTGATGCATTGGCTGATCTTGAAAAATACGCAGTCGAAATCCAACACACCACTGAAGATACTAATAATCTTTCAGTGGCAATCCAGAGTCTGGAATTTGCCATCCGAGCCCTCCATGGAGTCGTGGCTGCATTGACTGAGACATCGCTTTTCTGGCGAAATATGGCGAACTATTGCAAAGAGAAACTAGCGAATACCGACTTGGTAGAAAATATTGAGCTCATAAAAAAATATTCAGTAGAGACAAGGAAAGAATACTACTCTAGTGAAGACTTCATCAGCCAGGCACTGATTAATGTAGCTCAGTGGGTAGCTCTCAATAATGTTTGTGTTGCTTACATACAAGAAGTAAATAAAGTCTACACAAAAGTCAGTGACAATCACAAAGAAGCACCATCAGATGAGCAAGCAGCAGATCAAGTAGCTAAATTAGCTGACAAAGTTTTTAAATCGGCTAACGATCAGAAGGGGGTTATGGAGGCTAATATGCAGGCTTTTAACCTTCAGATGCAGGCTTTAACTGTTTCAGCCCAGGAAGTGCCTTACAGCAAATTTCAGTTAGATGAGGTACATGCGTAAAACCCAAAACCCGCTCTGAGACCTAGCATTGCTACGTCTCTACGTGTATTTCATAACAACGCAATCTGCTGTAAGAATTCAGTTGACAAATTGATTTACAGGTCCAATTGACATTTTGCTCTATTCAAGTGGTTGGGAGCCTTGCCTCCCAGCCCTCCTCAGAGGCTCGTGCATCTTAAGGATATAGATGGTTATTATTGCCATCTATATCTATCTGAAGTTCAAGCAATAAACTACCGACCTAAGCCATAGACAGATAGTTACAACTATAAGAGTATAAAAATGACATCTTCTGTGAATAAAAGCCTACTAAGTAAAGTCAAAGTTGTGTGGAAAACCTTAGTAGTTGTGATTTTGTCTGTACTGCTTTTTGCTCCAACACCTGCTTTGGCATTTGACAACATCACCCTAATCTCTCATTCATTCAAAATCCAACAAGAGATTGAGAATGTACGAAAATCAATTAAAATACTTCCTAGTCTGTCTTATGAGAATAGCAAAGCATTTTTTGTACATATAGATAATCAATTACAAAAAATTAAAACTGAATCAGGGCAAAATGCTAAAAAATTTCAAGATTTGAGCAATACATATCAGCAAGAGTCTGAAGGACTTTTGACTCAAATCAAAGATGACAAGCAGCCAAAAATTGTTTTAGATGCTAACCAAGAAACCTTCCTACCTAACTTGACTAATGGATTATCAATACCAATTATTGTAAATCTTTCTGCTGAGGGACAGTGGAACTATAGTTCCAAAATCATTGATAGTATTGGCAGAATGCGAGTCGATGCTAATGGAAGTTGTTTTAACATTTTTGGTACCACGATAGTACCTGCTGATAGAAATTGTTTGGACATTAACAATTATCTGTCAGAAATAAAACCAAGGTTACTATTTCCTGAAGTGAGACCAGCAGCATTAGTGACCCTCAAAAAATATTTATCCACTAATAAATTAGTCGCTTTTGGAAAGCAGCAAAACTATCAAATACTACCTAATGAAACTGTAAACTTTACTCAGAATGATGTACCTGGACAGTATAGTGACAATTTTGGCAGTCAAACAATCAGTTTCACTATTAGTGATCAGGATAAATTTATGGTAAACAACAATCAATTCTTTTTTAAGAGAATTGACAACAGTATTACTATTAAAGACCTTAGCTATAAAGATGAACTAAATAGCAAAATCGAAACATTGTCCAAGAAAATAGCATCAAATAATAATATGGCAAAATTTTATGATCTCATAGAAAGACGAATTGACTTAGCAAAACAAAAAGCTGATAACGTCAGAGAATATGCGGATGAACTTAAGTCTTTGAGCGATCCTGATATTTTAAGTGAAATCAACGAACTGGATAAATTTGTCGTCAACTTAACTACAAACATCCTATAAGCGATCTAAAACATTAATTCAATTAGCAACAAGTTAAGGAATAAATCAAGGAAGTAAGTAACATGAGTGACATAACAATAGTTAACCACGACTCAACAGAAGGATTGATCACACTTTCCATCAACAGTAAACAAGAGTTGTATTCGGTGAAAAATTTACCAGAAACTAGCAGTCAGTTGGTATTGCAATCTCGTGAGGATATCTTAGCACAATTATCCATCGACTCCTTAGTATTAAATTTGCAAAATGCTGCGGATTTAATGTTTCTGGCATACAACGTCTTGGCTGGTACAAAAGTTTGGGGCAAAGTGTCTGGATTACAGAAATCCCTGCTTGATATTTCTGGTAATTGTAGGAACACACTTGATATTTTTGGAATGCGAGCCAAAGAAGTCACCACAACTCTCATCAAGATATACGGATTGCTATTGGAAGGTAAAGACAAGTTAGCCATAATCCAATTCAAATACTGTAGAAAGATTGCAGGAGATATGGCTAATGAATCCCAGAAATTATCAGAGCAAATCCAAGCCCTTTGTAATAAGTCGCAGCTTGTCAATCAAGAAGCTATTGAGTTCCAAGTTCTTAGTCATGATGATAAATTAAAAATGACTAAGCTTTTGAATGAATTTGAAGGAAAACTAGCCGCAGCAAAAACAATTAGTGAATGTCTTGAAAGAGATATGAATAAACTGACTACAGAGTATGTTCAGAGCGTAGAAAAACTCCAAGATGGCTGGTTCGTAGGTGCTATGAAAACTGTTACTAAGAGCTGCGTTAAAGACCCCAAACAGGAAGCGCTACGTGAAACCCATGCGACTTATAATGAAACATCCCAAAAGTATAATCAGGATAGAATTAACAATTTGGATGAGATTAAATACTATTCTCAGCAAATGCTGAAAGCTGAAAGTGGTATTTCTGAAGCAGCTAAAGCTGTGGAAACTTTTCACTATGCAGTTCGCGCTCTCTCTGCGATCGTGGTTACATTGTTTGATGCAACAATGTTTTGGCGTTCAATCGAAAGATACTGTGAGCAAGTTCAATCTTCAAGCTTCTCAAACGCCATTCATGATTATCAAGTTTTCTTATCTCCAGAGGAGCGGATTAAGGAATATTCTAGCCCAGATTTTATGGTGATATTCGTGAGAAACTTATCTCAATGGGTAGCTCTAGAATCTGTCTGCCAGGAATATCGAAAAGGAGCAAAAAATACATACGAAAAGGTATTAACTAACATTTCGGCTTCCCCTTCAATCGATAAAGCAAAAGCACAAACACCTCTGTTAGCTAAACAAATTTTTGATTCTATTGACCAGCAGACACGAGCTTTAAAGGCGGCGATGGAGCAAGATAAAAGATGGGGGAGATATATAAGAATAGTGAATGCCAGGTCTGAGGGGAGAAGCAGCAACCTAAAACATTAATTCAATAATTCGCAGTCGAGGGTGACTAGATAGCAAGAAGTTAACCTACACATCAACGCAGTAAGTAATATGTGTGACATAACAATTGTTAACAACAACTCAACACTAGGCTCGATCGCAAGGGAAGAAGCAGTTAATTAAGGAAGAAGTGCGATCGCATTTCACACCATGCTAAAAAATCAGGGGGGCAATTGCCCCTGTTTTTAATTGCAGTCAGTGCGATCGCATTTCACACCATGCTAAAAAATCAGGGGGGCAATTGCCCCTCTTTTTAATTGCAGTCAGTGCGATCGCATTTCACACCATGCTAAAAAATCAGGGGGGCAATTGCCCCTCTTTTTAATTGCAGTCAGTGCGATCGCCCTCACGCAAATTTACTTTATGCAGAAAATGCATCGATTTGATACATTTTCGTCAATTTTACCAAAATTTCGTAGCTATTTATACGATTTTCACATTCATGTAACCTTAACTTAGTACTAAGCAAATCGTTACAAGTCTGGTAAAAAAACAGCCTTGACCAATTTGCAATCTCGCAAAACTCAAAAATTTACTCTAAATAGATATACCTTCTGCCGACTTAAAAATCCTAGAGCGACAAACCAATAAAACTACATTCAGATATTCAAGCGCGAAGTCAGAAACAAAGCAACGGAAGTCAACTCATGACAGACACAGCAACTACCACACCCAGCTTAAACAAGTTCGAGAAATTCAAGGCAGAAAAAGATGGACTCGCTGTGAAGGCAGAAATCGAAAAATTTGCCTCCTTGGGTTGGGAAGCAATGGACGAAACCGACCGCGACCATCGGCTAAAGTGGGTGGGTGTCTTCTTTCGTCCAGTCACTCCCGGCAAGTTTATGATGCGGTTGCGGATGCCTAACGGTATTCTGACTTCTCATCAAATGCGTGTATTAGCCGAAGTAGTGCAGCGTTACGGTGAAGACGGCTACGCTGACATCACTACTAGACAGAATATCCAATTGCGGGGCATCCGCATTGAAGATTTACCAGATATCTTTAATAAATTTGAGGCTGTTGGCTTAACAAGTGTACAGTCAGGAATGGACAACGTTCGCAACATCACAGGCGATCCCGTCGCTGGATTAGATGCGGATGAATTGTTTGACACGCGAGAGTTGGTACAGCAAATTCAAGACATGATTACCAACAATGGCGTTGGTAACTCAGAGTTTACCAACCTGCCGCGCAAGTTTAACATCGCCATCACCGGTGGACGTGATAACTCAGTTCATGCGGAAATTAACGATTTGGCTTTCGTCCCTGCTTTTAAGGAGGGGAATGGGGAATTGGGAGTGGTGAGCGGGGAAGAAGAACCTGCTATCTCTTCATCTTCCCCTACTCCCTACTCCCTACTCCCCACTCCCCAAAGAGTTTTTGGCTTCAACGTCCTGGTAGGGGGCTTTTTCTCTGCCAAACGGTGTGATGCAGCGATTCCCCTAAATGCTTGGGTGCCACCATCCGATGTAGTTGCTGTATGTAGAGCCATTTTGGAAGTTTTTCGCGATCGCGGTTTACGTGCCAATCGCCAAAAATCCCGCCTAATGTGGCTAATTGACGAGTTGGGTTTAGACAAATTCCGCTCAAAAGTCGAAAACCGTTTGGGTAAGTCATTTATCAGCGCAGCCGCGAAAGACGAAATCGACTGGGAAAAACGCGACCACATCGGGGTATACAAACAAAAGCAACCCGGATTAAACTACGTAGGCTTTAACGTTCCTGTCGGTCGGTTTTTTGCCGACGATATGTTTGAAATCGCCCGTCTAGCGGAAGTTTACGGCAGCAGTGAAATTAGGCTCACGGTTGAACAAAACGTAATTATCCCCAATATTGCTGATACAAGATTGGCAACATTTTTAACAGAAAATCTGTTAGAAAGATTTACAATTGAGCCGAATACGCTAAGGCGATCGCTAGTTTCTTGCACAGGTGCCCAATTTTGCAACTTTGCCCTCATCGAAACCAAAAACCGCGCCTTATCAATGATCAAAGCATTGGAAAGCGAGTTAACATTCACTCAGACTGTACGCATTCACTGGACTGGTTGTCCTAACTCCTGCGCCCAGCCGCAAGTTGCAGACATCGGCTTAATGGGAACTAAAGTACGCAAAAATGGCAAAACTTTAGAAGGAGTTGACATTTATATGGGCGGCAAAGTTGGTGCAGACGCACATTTAGGAACTTGTGTCACCAAAGGCATACCCTGCGAAGATTTGCAGCCAGTATTACGCCAACTGCTAATTGAAAACTTCGGCGCACACGCAAAAGAAGAGTTAGGAGTTAGGAGTTAGGAGTTAGGAGTTTGGAGTTTGGAGTTTGGAGTTAGGAGTTAGGAGTTAGGAGTTAGGAGTTTGGAGTTTGGAGTTTGGAGTTTGGAGTTTGGAGTTTGGAGTTTGGAGTTGTAGAGACGCGAAATTTCGCGTCTCTACAGGAATTAAGAATAATGTGTGACAACTAACAACTAACAACTAACAAATACCAAGGGCAATTACATAATTTTCCCCCAGATTTTTCTACGCAATTATTCAGTTTTTACTTAGGAAAACTCAATGCTCAAAGGTTTACTTTCATTTACCGGTCGCTATCGCATCTTACATCAGACTTGGTTTGCCTTCTTTCTTACCTTTGTTTGTTGGTTTAACTTTGCTCCCTTTGCGACAACTATAGGTAAGCAGCTACATCTGGCGCCCGAACAAATTAAAACTTTGGGTATTTGCAACTTAGCGCTGACAATTCCAGCGCGGATTATCATTGGGATGCTTTTGGATCGTTTTGGTCCGAGAAGAACTTACTCAATGCTGCTGATGTTTGCTGTGGTTCCTTGTATGGCTACAGCGCTGTCACAAAACTTTAACCAATTGGTTATCAGTCGTTTGTTGATGGGAATTGTCGGTGCAGGGTTTGTCGTGGGTATCCGCATGGTATCGGAATGGTTTCCCCCGAAAGATATTGGCATAGCCCAAGGTGTTTATGGTGGTTGGGGTAACTTTGGTGCTTTTGGGGCTGAGTTTACCCTACCCCTAATTGCAGTTGCGGCTAGCTTTATGACTGGTGGTGCTTCTAACTGGCGTTTAGCGATCGCTCTGACAGGTATTATTGCAGCAATTTACGGTGTAATTTATTTCAACACCGTTCAAGATACACCTGCTGGCAAAACTTACAAACGTCCTAATAAAAATGGTTCTTTAGAAGTAACCAGTGTCAAAAGCTTCTGGGCGATGATTATCTCAAACTTTGGTTTGATTTTCGCTTTAGGTTTACTAGCTTGGCGTTTGGAACAAAAGAACATTCACTTTTTAACTCTCAGCCAAATGTATTTAGTTTGGGTTGCGTTAGCCGGATTATTTGCTTACCAAAGCTACCAAGCTTATAAAGTCAACCAAGAACTATTAACTGGCAGAAAAATTTACGCTCCATCTGAACGCTATCAATTTGGTCAAGTAGCTTTACTCGAATTCACATACATTACTAACTTTGGTTCTGAACTTGCTGCGGTTTCCATGTTGCCGGCATTTTTTGAGAAAACCTTTGGTTTAGAGCATGTAATCGCGGGGATGATTGCTTCTATCTATCCTTTCATGAACTTAATTTCTCGTCCTAGTGGTGGCTTAATTTCTGATAAATTTGGCTCTCGCAAATGGACAATAACAATTATTTCTGTTGGTATTGGTGTCAGCTATTTGATGACACATTTCATTAACAAAAGCTGGCCTCTTCCGCTAGCGATCGCTGTCACAATATTAGCCGCATACTTTGCCCAAGCTGGCTGCGGTGCAACCTACGGTATCGTACCTTTAATTAAAAAAGAAGCCACAGGACAAATTGCCGGTAATGTCGGCGCTTATGGTAATTTCGGCGGTGTGGTTTATCTAACAATCTACAGCTTAACCAATCCATCAACACTCTTTGCCACAATGGGTATAGCTGCTTTAATCTGTGCCTTTATGTGTGCCTTTTTCCTCAAAGAACCCAAAGGCTCTTTTGCTGGTGCTTACGAAGGTGAATCACCAGAAACTCCAACCCAAAAATCTGTCATCTTAGCGGAAGAATAAGATTTAGATAGTAGTTAGGTTTAGATTAATTCTCAAAATCAAACCTGAGATACACACAGAAAATCAATCTGTGTGTATCTCAGGTTTATCTGTGGTTCAATATTGTATTTTTATCAAAATTGTCAAAATTACATCAAAAAAAAAACGAC
Organism: Plectonema radiosum NIES-515; assembly: GCF_025753815.1. Taxonomy (GTDB): domain Bacteria; phylum Cyanobacteriota; class Cyanobacteriia; order Cyanobacteriales; family Nostocaceae; genus Hassallia; species Hassallia radiosum_A. The sequence continues at coordinate 15,310 of NZ_JAOWRF010000335.1, forward strand.
AAATAAATCAATAAAAAGTATCAGCAAATACATTTTATTTGTTGTCATTGATATTCAATAAGTAAAAATACTAATGATAAAACTTCCGAAAGTTTATCCAACGAATTTGAGAAATTTTATTAACAGAAACTATCAGATTTTTCGGCATTGCATAACCGTGGGATGAATCGTAGAGACGTTCCATTGGAACGTCTCTACAATAGGTTCAATTTTTGACATATATTCGCTCTTAATTATGTCTTTACAAGCCTTATTGTTCAAAATTTAGACAATTGGTGAATACGGTACAAACGCCATGACTGAAATTACCAAAACCGTGTGTCCTTACTGTGGTGTCGGCTGTGGACTAGAAGTCTCCCCCCCAGCGCAACATGGCAAAGCAACTAATCGAGATAGCCAAGGAAATCCAATTTGGCGGGTGCGGGGTGACAAAGCGCACCCATCAAGTCAAGGTATGGTGTGTGTCAAAGGGGCAACGATCGCCGAATCTTTAGATAAAAATAGATTACGCTACCCAATGGTACGAGACTCCTTAGAACAGGAATTTCGCCGCGCAACTTGGGATGAAGCTTTTGATCTCATCACCCAGCGAATTCAAACTGTGCGCTTGACCCAAGGAGTACAAGCCATATGTATGTATGGTTCCGGTCAATTTCAAACTGAGGACTATTACATAGCTCAGAAACTGATGAAAGGCTGTTTGGGTACTAACAACTTTGATGCCAACTCTCGCTTGTGCATGTCCAGTGCTGTAGCTGGCTACATTCAAAGCTTTGGCGCAGATGGTCCCCCCTGCTGCTACGATGACTTAGAGTTAACCGACTGTGCCTTTTTAATTGGTACGAATACGGCTGAATGTCACCCCATCATTTTCAACCGATTGGAGAAGTACCACAAAAAGAATCGCAAAGTGAAAATGATTGTGGTCGATCCCCGACGCACACCAACCGCAGAAGCCGCAGATTTACATTTAGCGATTCGTCCCGGTACAGATATCGACTTGTTAAATGGTATCGCTCACTTATTGATGCGCTGGAATTACATCGATCCCGCATTCATCGAGGACTGCACCAGCAACTTCCCCGCATACGCTGAGGTGATTCGCCATTATTCCCCAGACGTGGTAGCTCATCGATGTGGTATCAGCGTTGAAGACTTAGAAACAGCAGCTCGTTACTGGGGTCAATCAAAGCGGGTGCTGTCGATGTGGTCAATGGGTGTCAATCAATCATCAGAAGGTACGGCTAAAGTCAGAACCATCATAAATTTGCACTTAATGACCGGACAAATTGGTAAACCTGGAGCGGGACCTTTTTCCTTGACTGGTCAGCCAAACGCGATGGGAGGACGCGAAGCGGGAGGTTTATCACATCTATTACCCGGTTATCGCACCGTCAAAAATGCCCAGCAGCGAGGGGAAGTTGAGGAATTTTGGGGACTGAAGCCGGGGCAAATTTCCCCCAACCCTGGTTTGTCGGTGTGGGATATGATTACTGAGTTAGAAAATGGTAATGTTGGTTTACTGTGGATTGCAGCGACTAATCCGGCTGTGAGTATGCCAGATTTGGAACGGACGAAAAAAGCATTGTGGCGATCGCCTTTTACAATCTATCAAGATGCCTATCATCCCACAGAAACCGCTGCTTACGCTCACGTTTTGTTACCCGCAGCCCAATGGGGTGAGAAAACTGGTGTGATGACAAACTCCGAACGAGTAGTCACCTTATGTCAAGCATTCCGGACACCCCCAGGGGAAGCGAAAGCCGATTGGGAAATTTTTGCGGAAGTTGGTCGGCGTTTAGGTTTTGAGAAAGAATTTTCTTTTACAAACTCCGCTGAAGTATATACTGAGTTTGTCAAACTGACTTGCAACCGTCCTTGCGATATGACAGGTATGAGTCACGAGCAATTACAGACGGAAGGTTCGACTCAATGGCCCCACCCAGAAAAGAAACCTGAGCCGATATATATCGATTCGGATACAGGTGTTCTCAGTTTTGAAGAAGAAGGGGGAGAAAAAAGTTATGAGTTAGGAGTTAAGAGTTATGAATTAAAATCTTCAACTCCTAACTCCGAACTTTTGTACAGACGTTCCGATGGAACGTCTGTACCTAACTCTAAACGCCTTTACACCGATTTGCGTTTTCACACTCCTGATGGACGCGCTCGATTTGGGGCATATCATTCACGAGGACTAGCAGAACCACCCGATCCTGATTATCCCTTTGTGCTGACAACTGGGCGACTTTACGGACATTGGCACACTCAAACACGCACCGGTCGCATTGAAAAAATTCGCTCGATGCATCCGCAACCGTTTATTGAGATTCATCCCCGTGATGCTTCTGGGTTGAATATTACAGATAATCAGTGGATAGAAGTGCGATCGCGTCGGGGAAAATCCAAATTTCCGGCAAAAATTACCAGAGCGATCGCACCTGGTACAGTCTTTGTCCCCATGCATTGGGGTGCGCTGTGGGCAGAGAATTCTGAAGCAAACGCTCTCACCCATCCCGAATCTTGCCCCGACTCACTCCAACCAGAATTAAAAGCTTGTGCGGTACAACTAGTGCCAATTACTGTTAATACCGAGTTGCGTAACCAAGTATCATTAACTAGTGGAGTTGTTACTTAAAGCACCCACGAAATACTCTCAAGTCTCAACTTGCGTGTCAGGTAATCTGCTCCATTCATTCCAAGAACCGTCGTAATTGCGTACATTCTCATAGCCCAGCAAATACTTTAAGACAAACCAAGTATGAGAGGAACGTGCCCCAAATGCACAGTAGGTTATCACTTCCTTATTAGGGGTGATGCCTTTACTGCTGTATAAAGCATACAGTTCTTCGGCTGATTTAAACGTATCATCTTCGTTCAAAGCTAATTCATAAAAAAGATGAATTGCACTCTTGATGTGACCGGCACGCTCATTTTTTTCTGGTGGCTTCATCATGAATAATTCACCGCAATACTCTTGGTGTGTACGCACATCCACTAAAGCTGATTTTGTGTTAATTGCTGCTTTTACCTGCTCTTGCATAGCTCGGATACTTATATCAAAATTCTTTAGTGTATATATTGTTGGCGTGATAGTGGGGATTTCAGTAGAAATCGAGCGTTTTTCGAGAAGCCATTTTTTGCGACCACCATTCATTACCCGTACATCGTTATGTCCAAATACTTTTAGGAACCAAAAGGCACAATTAGCACCAGCATTATGGTCGCTATAAATAATGACGGTTGTATCATTTGCAATACCTGAGCGTGCAAGCAGTTCTGAAAATGCCTTATATTCGAAATTGAAACGGTAATCGGGTTGCATGAAGGTGGTGAATGCGTTCCAGAAGACGGCACCTGGAATATGACCAGAGTTATAAGCGGTCATATCCATATCGGTTTGAATAACACGCACTTTGCGATCGCTTAAATGTTCAGCAACCCATTGAGTGTCTACGAGAACTTCAGGATGAGCGTAATTCATGATAATGACTCCTTATTGTCTGAAATATCAACCGCATTTGATGGAAACACCGTTTGCCGCACACGATGAACTAGAGTTGTGGAAACAGAGAACAGTGTAAAGCCGATAAGTGGGTGGAATACTGATAAGGGAAAAGGTGAATTTAGGTGAATTGTGAGAAATTGCAGTCCCAGTAGTACTGCAATACTAGCTGTCAGGCTTTGCACTCGTCGGGGAAACGAAATCAAGAACACCCATATAAGCAGGATCGCTGCCAATCCACCGTATCCCCGTACTAACCAAACATGGATATTCCACCACTCAGGGTTGTGGAAGAATGCTAGTCCTACCGTCAATACCTGGGCAATTAGGCAAAGATTGAAAAGCGTGGCTACCCAGTAAAAGCCAATTTGAAACTTGCGTACAGATGGCTGCACGCTATCAAAGTTAAAATCTATGGTCATGATTGATGATTCTTGGGGGAAATTAGGACTAAGCCTGATGTTTGGGTCAATGTTTTGATCGCAACAAAATCTATACTAAGAACAAAAGCGCGATCGCGGCTAGTCCTCGAACGAGTACTCTTGGCAGCAGTAATAATGACAAACTCCTTGCAGTCTTTATTTGAAGCAATAGCTGATGCTAGTAATGAGCAAGAATTACGACTGCACGTTATGGTTCAAATCAGTGACTATTTTGTTGCCCAACGTCGGAAGCTTTTTTTATTTCATGAGCTTCCCCCTACCGAGACAAATATTCAGGGAATGATGAAATTGGCTTTATCTGTTGAACATAATCCGGTTTTGCGCTACATAGTCGAGCATCATGCTCCAGTTCATGAAGAATTGTTATTACCTTCTGGTATTTGGAAGACTATATGCTCCCGTTTTGACCACGGACATGTGATGGCTGGACCAATTGTCAGTAATGGTCGTCTTGTTGGGGCAGTTGGCTTTACCCGTGTTCGAGGTTCTTCTGCTTTTAATGTTCAGAATGTTGCCGATTTAAGTGCGCTGTGCCTGCATTTATCAACCAAGTTAGCAACATTATGGTCGCAACCCACAGAATTAAATTCTTTGGCAATTAATCGCTTAACCCAGCGTGAAATTCAAATTGCCGAATTGGTAGCACAAGGGCTAACAAATGCTGAAATCGGTACAGCACTTTGGATTACAGAAAATTCTGTTAAGCAAGCTTTAAAACGGATATTTCGCAAGATTGAAGTATCATCTCGTGCTGAGTTGGTAGCGCGGCTTTTCTCAAATACAAAGCTTTCTCAATCCAAGTAACAGCGATTTTAATCCCAGGCAAAGATATAAGCATCTTTTTGTTTTTTGTTTTTACTTCATCGGGGGTGCATTCATGAAGAGGGGTAAAGGGGGGTTGGGGATAAGACGGGTTCATGGTAAAGGAAAAAAAATGTAGAGACTTCAGACGATCGCGTCTATACAAGGGTTTGGTTGACGCATATTTAATTTTCACATCTAGGTCTAGTGGATATTCGTGCGATCGCGTCGGGGAAAATCCAAATTTATTCGCTTAGTAACAAAAGCGATCGCACCTGGTACAGTCTTTGTCCCCATGCATTGGGGTACGCTGAGAAAATTCCTTTCCTCTTTTCCCCTTCCCCTTTCCCCTTTCCCCTTTCCCATGAACAAGTGTCATTAATCAGTGGTGTCAGCTGACATCATTACCACTTTTGGTGACAATTTAACGCATTTATTAACGAAAGTACAGATAAAATACAGGGTGGCTCAAAGTCTTTCTGTATTAATCAATATTACGCATTAAAATAATCATTATCAACTGCCACCCTAAGAATGATAAGCTGCTAGACATACACCACAATATGTTTAGCAATCCGGGAATTTGTGAATATTTCATACTCAATAGCTTTTGTAACTATTGATTATTGACTATTGACTGTCTCCTAGCTTGAGATATGAAAGACAAGAAAAAAGCGCCTTCTAAATACAAAGCGCGAATTGGTAAGGCATCCTTTTTCCATCCTATAGATTTATCTATGGGGTTTTTCTTTTTTCTTTTTGCTTTTCACTTTTTACTTCACAGGGGGGTGCAGAAGATGTGGAAGCTATTTAGGCAATTTAAAGAAGCTACCAAAGATGACAACTTTATGCACCACATTGAAAGCATAGAGGTGGTAGTTTCCAAAGTTTTATCTCTAGCTATGGTGTTGGTAATTTTAGTAGCGATTTTTGACTTGGGAGCTCTTCTGATTAAAGAACTTTTTACCACAGCATATGGTGAAATCAACAAAACATTATTTAAAATATTTGGTTTATTTCTAAATATTTTAATTGCCTTAGAAATATTAGAAAATATCACAGCTTATCTGCGAAAACACGTTGTTCAGGTTGAGTTAGTTATTGTAACTTCTTTGATTGCTGTATCTCGGAAAATTATTATACTCGATTTAGAAAAAACCGATGGAGTTGAAGTAATTGGGCTGGGAATTGCCATTTTCGCCTTATCAATAAGTTATTGGATTATTCGTTACAGCAATTCTAAATCAAAATCTTAAATCATCGTAGGAATTTTATGGCAGTCTTCTTTAAATTCGAGGCAGATTTTGTTGAATCTCTACGTTGCATTCCCATGCAAGTGCGCTACAAACTCGATACCTGTGGTATTAAGTTGAAATTATCCGATTGGAGCCACATGACGCAAGTTGAGCATGAAGCTTTAGTAGAATTACCTTGCACCACAGAAAGCGAAATTCAAGCTTACCGCGAGTATCTTGAGAATTTGATTTTACAACGTAGCGGCACACCAGCGTCAACATTGTCTATCGATCCTCATCCCGCATGGATGGATGCTAATAATATGCCAGATAGCCTTCAGCAAAAAGCTCAAGAAATAGGTTTCACCATCACACCCCAACAGTGGAGAGATTTAACTGAGTTGCAGCGGTTCTCTCTACTGAAACTCAGTCGTCCAGGACATGAAAACGAAAATTTTCCGAAAGCGATCGCCGAATTTAATTTATATACTGGATAGTAGAACAACGCTCCAACTAACAACCACCAACTAACACAAACATAATATTTATACAAAGAAAATTTTGATGATTGTTGGTGACTTGGAAGATTACGAGGTGATGGTTCCCTTTCAAGGGTTGCAAATGGTAGGATATAGAGCAGATTGCAGTTTGTCTCGATCAAAAAGCAGGTGATGTAGATGTGTCGGCTGATGAGGCAATAGTTGATGATAATTTAGTTACAGCTCAAGCTTGCCTTGCTCATCCTCGCTGGGAACGTCGAATTCCTGAAACTACTGGGAACAAAGGTAGAGCATCTAGAGGTCACGAAAGTGAATTAAAGGTCTTGGTCTATAAGTTTTGGGATAGCGAGTAATCAGAGGTTAATTGCCAGGGACAAAAAATAACTGATCTCATCGTTGAGAGGTTTCGTGGCTTACCTCTCTAGAAAAAGTTTTCTACTTTTTATACTTTTAAATACAATTAGTCTTGGTAAACACTACTAAGATTTAATTAATTGTCATAAATTTAAACTTTAATCAGGTGGTTGGAAGCAGATAAACCATGAGCTATAACTTTATACAGCTTACCAAAAAGAATGCACTTCTACAGCTGAGATAGGCAGAATCCTTACCTGTGAGGGATAATAGGATCTTAAATTTTGATTTATAAATTTCTAATTGTTTAACAGTAAGTGAGGCTATATTGTATTTAGCAATGCTGCTGTTGATATGGCTACGGTTAAGTCCTGCTGCTGTGATAATTTAAGCGAATTAATTGAGAAAAGAATTCTAACTCAATGACAGGGAAAAACGCAAGACATAATGCTTTTCTGCGGCTAGTGCCTGGTAATGAAGCATTTGGGTCAGCATCTCGCTACTCGCTGCTTGCCAGTAAAGATGGGGTAATTGGACGTGACCCCAATTGCCAAGTAGTCTTCGATGCCATGAACTATCGGATGGTATCCCGTCGTCATGCGGTGGTTCGTCCGGTGTCTTCATCGGCAGATGGTAGATTTAGCTGGGTAATTTCTGATTTAAATAGTGCTAATGGCACTTATTTAAATGGAAAACGCTTGCAAGGTACTCAGGAATTGCAACCAGGCGATCGCATAACTTTAGGTTATGATGGTCCAGAATTGCTGTTTGAGTACGAAATCATCCCCCAAGCAACGGTGATGTCGCAACCTGTTTCTAAACCGTTGCCACCAGCAGCGACTCCTCTCCAGTCGATGCAAAAACCAGATTCTGTAAGCTTTACTCAACTGTTTCCGATTATTTCTACTGGCAAAGATTTAACTCGTAAAGCATACCTGATACCGGGAATGCTGACAGTAGTTTTTGTCGTCCTCATGTTTGCCACGGTAGGTCATCCCCAAGCCAATCAAGTTATTGTTGCCACTTACATCGCTTTTGCGGCTTACTATTTTGTCTATCAGCTTTGCGGCAAACAAAAGCCTTGGTGGGTGCTACTAGCTTCAGCATTAGCGACTGCGCTGATTTTACTGAGTCCTTTATTAGATATATTTATCTTTGTATTTCGCGTTATCTTACCAGGTAAGTTGCCCTCTCCTGAAGATGCTACCACCTTCACAGAGTTACTGGTACGTTACTTTTTTGGCGCTGGTTTGATGGAGGAATTACTGAAGGCACTGCCAGTATTAGGAGCTTGTGCGATCGCTCGCTTATTACCCTCACCAATAGCAGAACGTGTCGGTGTTTGGGAACCTCTAGATGGCATTCTTCTGGGAACTGCTTCGGCTGTGGGTTTCACGTTGTTAGAAACTTTGGGGCAGTATGTACCATCGATTCAAAATGCGACCCAACAAGCGGGAGGTATCGCAGCTGCTGGTCAACTAATCGGATTACAACTGTTAATTCCTCGCATTTTAGGCTCTGTTGCCGGACACATGGCTTACAGCGGGTATCTAGGGTATTTTATCGGGTTAGCTGTTCTCAAGCCCCGCAGAAGTTGGCAGATTTTGCCTGTTGGTTATCTTAGCGCTTCAGCACTCCACGCTTTGTGGAACGCAACAGGGTCTATCAATACCTTACTTTTGGTGGTGGTTGGGGTGTTGTCTTATGCCTTTTTGATGGCAGCAATTCTCAAAGCACGGGTATTATCTCCAACGCGATCGCAAAATTTCGCTACCCGTTTTATCGGACCAAAATGAGAGATTCGCGATCAACTTTTAGCGACCCTTATGACATCATCCATCAAGTAGGTTCCCATGAAGAGCATGGGAACGAAATTGCGGTTTTATTTATACAGAAACGCTCAACTGTTCTTCCGAAATCCAAGCACCGTGAAAACCGTAGGGAACACGTTGCGGAATTAACACTCGTGCTACAGGTTCAGCATTTACATCTTGGGCATTAACTACCACAAGTTCACATGTGTCTTCTCTGGTATCGTGAACAAAACTTATCAGCCAGCCTTGATCTTCTGATGTAGCATTGGGAAAAGGTACAAAAACCGCTTCACCACCATAGCGTCCTCGTCCGAATTCGTGGGTTTGAGACTTACCATTGTGATGGTCGTATTTAATTAAACCATCGAACAAAGGCATGGAACCCTGGGCCATTTTACCAGCGTAGCCGTATCGGGTTTGTCTTCCTAAGAAATTTTCATTGACACGAGGAAATTCCGCAGGTATATCATTTAACATTTCCTCACGTACTTTACCAGTGGTAAGGTTAAAACGCCATTGATGCAAGCGGGGGATATCCCCATCTGGATCGGGTTGTGTATCTTTAGTAATTAAAACCTTAGTAGAACTCATCCGACAGGCAATCAGCACTACTTCGTTGCCTTCTTCGTAAGCGTTGAGGGTATGAAAGACGTAGCAAGGGGGACTTTCAAACCAGCGGATGTTGCTGTTGTCGCCGTGACGTGGGACAATACCAAAACGACTGGGGCGATCGCTCTCAAACATCATCATCGGTTCTCCCTTCTGCGCCCGTTGCGGGCTAAAAGTCAAGGGCAGATCCATAAAAATTGTATAATTTTCGGTGATGGCGAAATCATGCATCATCACTCCCATCGGCAAATCAATCGGTACTGTCCGCAATAGTTCACCCAACGGGTCAACTACACTATATTCCAGATATGGTGGCGCGAAGGAGTAACCAAAAAACATCATCTCACCCGTTACCGGGTCTACCTTTGGATGTGCTGTAAAAGCAGAAGTCAACTGACTCTTATAGGTATATTCGCCAATTGTATCTAAATCGGGAACCTTAATAACATGAGGTGCACCACCTTCCCACAGCGCTAAGAATTGACCTGCGTGCCAAATTAAAGCAGTATTAGCCGCATTCTTGTAGAAATTGTGGGGGTTATCTTTCTGTGAGGGTTCCAACATGCCACTCCAAACAGCCTTACCCGCTTCATGCTCTATTTTCCATCCTTTTGTTTGCACGTAGCGATTGCGATAAGTAGCTTTCCCGTTGCTAATTCGCACACCATGCAACATTCCATCCCCATCAAACCAGTGATACTGTCCGATGGGTGCCCATTGCGGATTGGGACCATTTCGCACCAACATCCCCGATAAGTCGTCCGGTAGTTCACCAATGACTTTCAGCGTGTCAGTGGTGATTTCTTTGTATACTGGTGCAAAGTTTCCATCAAGATAGGGATTGACTGCTGTTGTAACCATTTGTGATGATATGTGAATTTATTCTTAGCACTTTGTTCAATATATTAGCGATCGCCTGTATTCTGGTTCTGACTATAGTTATGGATATCCGTCCCATATCACAATCCGCCTTTGGATGCATTCTAATCGAACACCTCAGCTTTGATCCTAGGAAACCAACCCTCAGACTTTCGGCAAAATCTCAAATCCAAAATCTAAAATCCCATGACCCTAACTCTTTATTTCCTGCGTCACGGACAGACAGAATGGAGTCGCAATAATGCTTTTTGCGGTTCCCTAGATCCAGAACTTACCCCAGATGGTATGGAAATGGCAAAGGGTTTTGCTTCTTCATACAGTTCTACTTCTTGGGAAGCAATTTTTTGCAGTCCCATGCACAGAACTTTGGCAACAGCAAGACCTTTGTGTGAAGCTATTGAAATACAACCACAACTGCGGGATGGTTTAAAGGAAATTCACTACGGGAAGTGGGAAGGAAGCACACCAGAAGCGGTTAGTATGGAATTCCACGATGATTATATCCGCTGGTTGGCAGATCCGGCGTGGTATGCACCGACTGGTGGAGAAATGGCTGTGGCTATAGCTTCTCGTGCTACCCAGGTTATTGAAGAAATTAAGCAGCTTTATCGCAATGGCAATGTGTTAATTGTTTCTCATAAAGCAACTATCAGAATTATGCTATGCAGTCTGTTGGGAATTGATGTGGGACGCTTTCGCTTTCGTTTAGGATGTCCGGTTGGGTCGGTGAGTGTGATAGAATTTGGTTCCCACGGACCTTTGTTGAAGGTTTTGGCTGACCGCACTCATCTAGATGACCGGTTGCGGAATTTGCCGGGAACGTAATAGGATAATCTCACTTCTAGCCGCAAAGGCGCAAAGAGTATATTTGTCATGCTTCCTACTATTTCTACCATTCCTTTGCGGCAAATGGCTAGTGGTGATGTTTTATCGCTACAAGTTTACAAGTCTGTTGGCACTAATGCTGGTAAGAAGGTTTACGGTGAAAGTCGGGGAAGTTTGAAAGCCCCGGAAGAACAGGTACGTAGTACCGCATTCTACAGCGTAAGACCGGGGATGAAAAACGACTCCGGGGGTTTTAACCCCTGTGAATATTGTATGAAGTTTTTCAACTATCTTAATATTTTACGCCAGGTTCGCTAGTATAAGAACAGGAGGTAAAAACAATGCTTGTATTTGAGTTCAAGGCTTACGGAAAGGCTGCACAATTCGCCGCAGTAGACGATGCAATCAGAACCGCTAAGTTTATTCGTAATAGCTGTATTCGGCTATGGATGGACGTTAAAAGCACAGGTAAAAATGATTTGCAGAAATATTGTGCTGTACTTGCGGCTAACTTTCCTTTTGCCTCGGAACTCAATTCAATGGCAAGACAAGCCTCTGCTGAACGAGCATGGTCTTCTATCTCTCGGTTTTATGACAACTGCAAGAAGGGTATTTCTGGTGAATCAGTTGCCGGGGACGGTTTCCGTTCCGGCAAACTGATTCTCCCGTTGGGCAAGAAGGGGTATCCTCAGTTCCAAAAAGATTGTCGTTCTGTTGAATACAAAACATCAGGATGGAAACTTGCGGATGACCGTAAAAACATAACTTTCAGCGACAGAAAAGGTATTGGACGGTTAAAGCTAAAAGGTACTCGTGACTTGCACTTCTACCAAATTAACCAAATTAAGCGGGTGAGATTGGTAAAACGTGCGGATGGCGTATATGTTCAGTTTTGCATTGATGTAGACCGTTCCGAGAATATAGAACCGACTGGCAGCACCGTGGGGTTAGATGTTGGGTTGAAAGAATACTACACCGATTCTGATGGAACAATGGTTGAAAACCCTAAGTTTCTCCGTCAAGGTGAAAAAGTTCTCAAACGTTCTCAACGTCGAGTATCTAAAAAAGTAAAAGGTTCAAAGAATAGAGGCAAAGCTAGGCAGATTTTAGGTAAGCGCCACCTCAAAATAAGTAGGCAACGTAAAGACCATGCTGTGAAATTGGCACGGTGCGTAGTTCAGTCTAACGACTTGATAGCCTACGAAGATTTGAGAATTAAAAATATGGTGAAAAATCATTGTTTAGCCAAGTCTATAAATGACGCATCTTGGTATCAGTTTCGTGTTTGGCTTGAATATTTTGGAAAAGTATTCAAGCGAGTCACGGTTGCGGTTAATCCGCAATATACGAGCCAGGAATGCTCTAGCTGCGGAGTCATTGTCAAGAAAACACTATCTACTAGGACGCATGTTTGCAAGTGCGGGTGTGTGATGGATAGGGATGAAAATGCTGCTAGAAACATACTATTTCGCTCCTTGGGTACGGTAGGGCATATCGGAACCTCTGCACTAGATGCAGGCAACGCTTGGGGAGATGAAACCTCTACTCTTGTTGGTGAAAACCTGCTTGAGCAAGTTATATCTTAGATTCAAGAATCCCCGTGTCAATAGATGCGGGGAGTGTCAAATTCAATCGAATCTGCATGGTGCGGAAATTGCTGGGAATGCTGTTATTCACCAGTTGATTTCGTTTTTACAGATGGTGAAGGATACTGATTTGACTGGAGAAGTTTGGCTGGTTCCTGTTTGTAATCCGATGGGAACTAATGAGCGATCGCATGTTTTTTCTTCTGGTAGATATTGCGTTTATGAAGCGAAGGATTGGAATCGCATTTTTTGGTATTATGAAAAGGAAGCTGATGATTTAATCGCTTTCGCTAAATCTCAACTTCATTTTGATATTGAGGTTGTCAGACAGAATTATCTCAGCAAAATAAAGGATAAGTTTGGAGAACTTTTAGATAAAATTAATTCTCCTAGTAGCGTACCTTATACTGAACTGTTTCGCTATCAATTACAATCTCTCAGTTTAGATGCAGACTACTTGATTGATTTACACAGTGCTTCCAATCAGGGAATAAATTACCTTTATTATTTCCGAAATCGCGAAGAAAGTGCTAAATATTTCTTACTCGAACATGGATTTTTACTTGATAAATATGATGGTGATGCTTTTGATGAAGCTTTCATCAAACCTTGGTTAGCGTTGGAAGATTCTTTTCAACAGCTTGGGAGAAAAATTAAGTTTGATGTGGAAGCTTGGACACTCGAACTGGGTACGGGAATGCAGATGATTCCTGATTCCGTTGCTAAAGGTGTGCGTGGTGTGAAAAATTATTTAATAGACATAGACGTGAAAATTAAATATGCGTTATCCAAACCCTTGATTAGACGTAAGCTAGCTACGTCTCTACATTCATTTTGACGTCTATGTATAATTAAAAAAGGTGTTTTGCAATTTGATTGAACTGTGGATGAAAGCATTTATGAGAAAACATGTTTTAGAAATAGAAGTAATGTCATAAAATATTATGCTTCCTCCGGGGGAATGATTCAATCAAGGGTAGAATTGGGTAGTGAAGTCAAAGCTGGAGAACGACTTTATCAAATTCTTAGTTTTAATAAAGAGGGTAAGTTACCTGTTGTCGTTGATGTCTGCTGCAAACAAGATGGATTGGTTTATGATACTTCTAGCAATCAAGCTGTGAACGGTTACGTTTGTGATGGGAGTTATCAGTTAAAAATAAGGAGTTAGATTCCCCACATTTTCAAGAATTCGGGAATCCGAACACAAAATTGGGTCAAGCTCCTAAACCTAATTGGTCATAGCCTGCAATAAGCATGATAATTCGCGATCGCATATACTTCCATCTGCCATCGGCAAGGCAAAAGGATCGTCTTTGTTAGTTTTTCCTGACATTGTACCACCAGCAGTTAGCTGTACTAGTCAGAATCCCCAGAGCATTTTCGTTCTCCCATATCTTTTATGACATTATGCTCCAAAAAATATATTTAGTAGTAAATTAAACTTAAGTAAAGGCAATCGTCAAAACTTCCAGGGTGATTATATGTTTTTTTTGTCTGCAATAAAATCAATTTATCATATATATAAATTATGACGGTGGAGCCAAAGGTGAAAAGTATTGATAATTACACCTTCTCTTTTTCAGGAGAAGTAACTGTCCCCCAAGCTCCTCCTGAGTTCAAATCAGGTTTTATCGGCATTATCGGTCGTCCAAATGTCGGTAAATCTACGTTGATGAATCAATTAGTAGGACAAAAAATTGCCATAACTTCTCCAGTAGCGCAAACTACACGCAATCGTTTGCGAGGCATTTTAACGACACCAGAAGCGCAGTTAATATTTGTTGATACACCAGGAATACACAAACCCCATCACCAATTAGGGGAAGTGCTGGTGAGAAATGCGAAAATTGCGATTGAATCGGTGGATGTAGTGCTGTTTGTAGTGGATGGCTCGACAAGTTGTGGTACAGGCGATCGCTATATTGCTGATTTACTGACTAAAAGCGAAACACCAATAATTTTAGGTGTAAACAAAAGCGATCAACAACCCTCATATTCTCAGATTATAGACGATAGTTACAGTGAATTAGCAAAATCCTTTGAATGGCAAACAGTAAAATTTTCTGCCAAGACTGGGACGGGATTGCCAGAGCTGCAAAATTTATTAATTGAAGATTTAGAACGAGGACCATTCTACTATCCACCCGACTTGGTAACTGACCAACCGGAACGCTTTATTATGGGGGAATTAATTCGAGAACAGATTTTGTTGTTAACTCGTGAGGAAGTTCCCCATTCAGTAGCGATCGCGATCGAGAAAGTGGAAGAAACACCAGCTATCACTCGTGTACTCGCAACCATCAACGTTGAACGAGATTCCCAAAAAGGCATTCTCATCGGCAAAGGTGGAGCTATGCTCAAAGCTATAGGTAGTGCAGCTCGGGAACAAATCCAAAAGTTAATCGCTGGCAAAGTCTATCTAGAATTATTCGTCAAAGTTCAACCAAAGTGGCGTCAGTCTCGCGTCAGTTTGGCAGAATTGGGTTATCGCGTGGAAGAATAAGAAGTTAGTCAATAGTCATTAATCCATAGTCCATAGTCAATGATTAATGGCTATTAACTATTGACTATTGACAGTTTATTGTTGACTATTAACTAATATAAAATGTCTTCAAATACAGTCTCTTCGTTTAATCTGCCGACCGATGCTGCACCTTTACGGGTGTTAATTGTTGAAGACGATCCGATGATGCAACTCGGATTAGAACAGTCGTTAATGACTCATCCTCAGTTGCAAATTGTCGGACAAGCGGAAGATGGTTATTTAGGTGTGCAAGCTGCACTGAAACTCAAACCTGATTTGGTGGTGATGGATATTGGTTTACCCCGATTGGATGGAATTGCGGCAACACAACAAATCAAAGCAGCATTACCAGAAACCCATGTAGTAATGCTGACATCTCACAAAACAGAGACAGAAATTATTGCCGCGTTATCTAGCGGTGCAGATGCTTATTGTATCAAAGGGGCGAGTGTCGAGCGGTTGTTGAATGCGATCGCAGCTGCGGTTGAAGGTGCAGCTTATCTCGATCCGCAAATTGCCAGACAAGTAATTGAAAATCTTAAACCTCCTTCCCCCACAGGTAATACAGCAAATTTATCAGGACGTGAGTTAGAAGTTTTGAAACTGATGGTAGACGGATTAAGCAATCCAGAGATTGCCGAAAAACTCTATCTCAGTCCCAACACGGTGAAAACTCACGTCCGAGGGATTATGAACAAATTAGCAGTTGACGATCGCGTCCAGGCAGCAGTTGTCGCCCTGCGTTCTGGGTTGGTGTGATATAATAGACATCGACCGCTATGCTTATAGGGATAAACCCCGTCTTTAAAGACGGGGGAGAGCGTTGTTATGCGTTAAGCGAAACCCTTGATTAGACGTAGCACATGCAACGTCTCTACGTATGACTCTGGAGATGTCTAATATGCCAGAAATATCCGTGATAGCATGGGTTAGCCCTCACCTAGTTTTTGCTTGTACTAGGATAGCCTCACCCTTCCAGTCTGAGGGGTTATCAACAATTTCACATGGGACACCCTTAACATTCACCAACATCAACTCGTCCCTTTCATTCCAAACTGCAAATATATCTTTTCTCCCATCATCAAGCGTCGCTAAATCGATTTGAAAAACCTCATTCACTCGCTTCAACTTCAAACCCAACAAATTTAACAATCTACCAAGAATTTTCATCCCCAAAACCCGCTCTTTATCCTGCACCAAATTAATCCCCAGCGTCCTTCTAATATGCTTGCTGCACTGCAACGCCGTATTTTTTAATAATATCAAATCAGCATCATTCTCACTAAATCTGCGTCCCGCTTCCAGAAACTGTTGCATCCCCAATGCTCTCAAAGCTTCAACTTTCAGCGTATAAGTTTTTATATCGGGGAGAAAAACCTTCCCTTCACCCCAAGATAACTGCTGATACCATTCTTGCTTATCTCTAACCCAAAAATACTCGCTTTCGTGAGTTAAATAATAGTGAGTTAATAATTGAGAATAATATCCTTTGTCATTTCTTAACTTCAGCAGTGGAGTAACCTCAACACCATATCTTTTTTTGAGAATATATTTATCAATTTGATTCCGTTCCCCATCAGTGAGAGAATGCTTAACTAACAATTGCTGATATTCTCCATCATCAATATCTCTCGCATTAGTTACAGCGATCGCTGCTGATAATTGATTTTGTCGCTTAATTTCTTGAATCTTGTGTTTAATTTCTTTTGCCTTTTGCCGACTTTGTGACCAATCTTTTTGGACTTTGACAATATTTAAAATTAACCTTCGTCGAGTTACCGACTCATCCGCATCAGTTGCTAAAAAGGCAAGTCGTAAATCGCGAATAATATTATTGTTAACAGCATTACTTCTTACCCAAATTTGATGACCGTCAGCAATCAAATTCTCTTTCATCGATTTGCGATAAAAAGTAATAGAAGCATTCACCCTTGCGGACATCTTTGCCCAACTTCTTAAATGAATTGGGTCATAAACTGATGGCAAATCAACATCTATTTTATGCAACGGACTGAGTAAAGCTAAATTTTCTTTTTGATTTTCTTGATACCAATGAGAAAGTAAACGATAATTTGTGCTCCCACTACCAATTAAACCTATACCGCGTTTAGCACACCAAACAATACGCGGCACATCATCACGGACTCTCGCTAATGCTTGTCGTGCTTCTGAGTCAGTTATTACCCCTTGGAAGATGCCATAAACACTGTCGAAATGTTCGACATCAATACTGATTCCCGTACCGAGGCTAGGAGTCACAAAAACCGCATTATATTCAGTTACTTTTTGATTAATTTCTGCAACAAAATCAACCGCTTTATGTCCGGGTGTGTTTGTTGTGTGGCTGCTAACAACCAGAGTTTTGGGAAATTCCTTTTGCAATCTTTCTAAACGCTCTTTTAAATAACCTTCGATGGTTTCACAGCTATAACGCCCAGAACGACTATCAGTAGTAATATAACATTTACGTCCGGCAAGTAACTCTAATTCGAGTTGATGAATTAGCGGTGTTGGGTTAGGGGAATCATAAAAAGTTACATCCCAACCTCGCTCTGGCTTCCATTGATTTACAACTACCCAAGGAGTTAATTTAATACCTGCTAATCCCTGCAAATATTCTAGAGAAACATCTGATAAATCGGCATCTTGGGCAATAATTAACCCTCCAGTGGTTAACACAGTGGTAATTAGCTGCTGAAATACTTTGAAAATTTTGATGCGTTTATCTTTACAAGTATTGCTGTTGAGTAAATGCCATAAAGATTGTTCTACTTCGTCTAATATTATGATTGCTCCGTGCCAATCTTCGGGGTTAAGTTTCCAGAGGGAATCGATGCATAGTCCTAGGGATTGAGCGCTGAAGCGCTGACTACGTATTTTCCAATTAATGCCGATTTTTTCACATAAGAAGCGTCCTAGTTGGATGCGGTGGGTTATTAATAAAACGGGTTTATTTTGGCTTTTGGCTTGATTGACTACTGCTTGCAGTGCTGTGGTTTTTCCGGTTCCTTTGGCTGATTTTACTCCGACTAATCCAGAAGCGGGGAAAGGGACTTCTCCTAAATAGCGACGGTTGAGGGTGAGTGCTGGGGGAATGGTTAAAGCGGTGTGCGGTTTTGTTTGAGCAATATAAACTTCTAAATCAACACTTTGCCGATAAACTTGCTCAAATGCACCTGCATTTTTGGCAACGATAAATTCATCGACGCCTTTTTCTTTTCCGGGAAGTTCGATGACTTGAACGGGGCAACTTTTACCTTGGAATAAAAAACCAAGTTGAGAAATTGCGTTATTTACTGCGGCGATTTTTTTCGGTTCTGTTTCAAAATCAAAGCAAATATAACAGGTGCGTTTTGTTATCGCAAAAGCTGCTAAATCTGGGATTAGTTGACGACTGGTAACTTGACCAAATTCATCTTTGACGACACGATAACCGCTGGTAATTCCCGGAACTGCGATCGCTACATATCCTTGAGTTAACAATGCAGCGGCTTTCTTTACACCTTCGCAGATAATTATAGGTATGTTTCGTTGCATCACCCATTCCCAAAAACCTACAGCTTCACCATTGTCAGCAATGTTGATATCTTCAGGTATGGCTATATTGTAACGTTTGGCAACTTGCTGCCAGATGCCCAACGTTACCCGCAGACAAAATACCCGCGTTGGTGTGCTGGGGGGATGTTCGTATTTGATAGATTTGCTATTTTGATTTAGTCGGGGTTGATTTGGCTTAAAGCATCCCCATTCCATCATCTGCCAATTATCCAATGGGTCAAGTCCAGAACACCACCAACCGCCTGCGGTAATATGAGCGTAACGTTGCAACCACTCATTTTTCACCATACCGCTATTTTTACGCGGGAGGCGTTCAGAAATTAACAAATATTCATAAGCAGTTCTATCTTGGAGCGAGCGGAAATTTATCTGAGCTAGGTTAAAATCTATACCTGAGCTATTGACTAATTCCTCAAGGTGTTGGGGGTGTAAATAGTGCTGCATCAGGTAAGGCGAAAATGCGAAACGACCGAGTTACAAGGTATCATGCATCTGCGGATGATTCATATGTGGTGTCGTCTAGTTTGATGATGCTTTTAACACTTTGTTATAAAAAAGACACAGTTGCATTTATGAAAGGGCTGTCTAGTCTCGTGTATTGCTCTGGTAATATTTTTGTATTGTGATATTTATTGGTATTAAATTTTGAGGAATCAGTACAATACTTAGAAGAGACTAGGGGCTAATATCATGACAGGTTTATTACTTACTTTTGTTTAGACGTTCCAGTAGAGATGTTCCGCTGGAACGTCTCTACGACGGTAGGTAGGTTTTTATTACTGTTAATTAAACGGACATGATATGTATGTAGAGACGTAGCATTGCTACGTCTTTACGAGGATTTGGGGCTTAACTGGGTTTGACCTGACATCTTGCATCATTCTCAACAACCGCCTTAGAATGAATTCTAAGGCTGATAGCTAAAGTCTTCTTAAGAAGACTGAACAAGGGTTTGAGTCTACTTGAGTGGAATGCGCGCTAAAAGTCTGTGAAATTTATTTCTGGGTGGGCAATGCTGCTAATCGAGAATGGTGCAAGATGTGAGTCAAGACTTTTGTTCGCCAACTACTAGCTTAGTCGGTTCAGCGCGAATCTCATTTGCACAGGGACGATTGTGTTCAACATCAGTAATATTGCCTATAGTTGTCTCTGCAATTTTACTTACGGCATTTTCCGTAAAAAACGCTTGATGTCCGGTAACCAGAACGTTGGGAAACATTATCAAACGCTCGAAAACGTCATCCTGAATAATCGCACTAGACAAATCCTCAAAAAATAAATCTGCCTCCTGCTCGTATACATCAATACCCAAAGAGCCGATTTTACCTGATTTCAAGCCTTTGGTGACGGCTGTGGCATCAATTAGCGCACCTCGACTAGTGTTAATCAGCATCACACCGGATTTCATCTGTTCTACTGCCTTGTCGTTAATTAAATGATGAGTTTCTGGCATTAGGGGACAATGCAATGAGATAATATCAGAGTTGGCGAATAATTCCTTCTTCTCAACATACTTCGCACCCAATGCTTCAAGTTCTGGGTTGCGATACACGTCGTAGGCGAGGAGACTCAAACCAAATCCTTTCATAATTTGGGCGAGAATTTGACCGATTTTACCAGTACCGATAATCCCGACGGTGCGTCCGTGCAAATCAAATCCCAAGAGTCCATCGAGGGAAAAATTGCCTTCACGGATGCGGTTATAAGCGCGATGAATCTTGCGATTGAGGCAGAGAATGAGTCCTACGGTGTGTTCTGCCACTGCGTAGGGTGAGTAAGCGGGAACACGGACAACGGTAATTCCTAACTCGTCTGCGGCTTTTAAATCTACGTTGTTGAAGCCGGCACAACGTAATGCTAAAAGACGAGTTCCCCCTGATGCTAAAATCTCTAAAGTTGCGGCATCAGCTTGGTCATGTACAAATACACAAACTGCCGGAAATCCAGCGGCTAAAATGGCAGTATCCTTATTGAGACGGGGTTCAAAGAAGACTAGATCGTGTTCGTTGCGAGAATTTGCAGCCTCTAAAAACTGGCGATCGTAGACTTTTGTACTGAAGACTGCTACTTTCACTCTTCACCTCAGCTATATGCTGTATGGCTTTCCTTATAAATGATAGCTTAATGTGAAGTTATGCGATCGCTCTTGTAACGATTGTCAGTCTTAAGGATTCGCGAATATTCCCGTGATATCAAATTAAAGCAAATATTTAGGATTCATTACACATCTTTGAAAAACAATGTAGACACGTTACATGTAACGTCTCTAGGGGTTTGGTGGTAACGCATCATTAATTCTACGCGGTAATACTTTCCTGATTTACGCAAAAACCCTCTCTAACCGATGAATCTTGGTGTCCTTGGGGCCCTTGGCGGTTCGTTATTTCATCATTCTGCCTAAATCCTAACTTTACAGCAATTTTCGGGTAAATAGACCCTTATTGTAGAGACGTTACATGTAACGTCTCTACATAGGTTTTGGTTTTTGATGTGTGGTTCAAATAGATGAAAATTGCTGTAATAGTGATATCGAGCAGACGCGAAAATCAATGCGATCGCCGCTAATAAAGTAAATAATACGATGTTCTTGGGTGAGTCGCCGTGACCATGCATCCGAATCTAAGTATTTCAATGGTTCTGGCTTACCAATACCTATAAACGGATCTCGCATAATTGCTTCAATTAAGTCAAACGCACGCAATGCAGTTTTGCGATTTGTTTTTACCCAATAAGCAAGGTCTTCTCTAAATTCTGGATGAAAAACAGCATCTCGAACTTTTATTTCCTGGGGTTGGGTTTCATTCTTCTTTTTCTTCGTCAATACCCAACTCAGTAGCGTAGTTCGTTAATGCTTTGAGGTTCTAAAGTTCTAGCTTTTGCTCTTGACAAAGCTGTCAACAGGCGGGTAGCATTTTTCGGTGAGCGAAGTAAATAAGCTGTTTCTAGTAAACTGTTTAGTTCCTCAACAGCAATTATGGCAACGCTTTCGCCTTCTTGTCGCGTAATAATTACGACCAGAGCGATCGCTAACTACTTGCTCACACAGTTGGGCGTTTTCTGGCACTAGCATCATTTAAGGTTGTCTGATTGGACATGATGAGAGTTTTTTGTTTTGCTGTATGGCTTTTGACTAGATCATAACTTGAGGCGATCGCTCTTGTAACGATTGTCAGCCTTAGGCATTGGCGAATATTCCCGTGATATCAAATTAAAGCAAAAATTTAGGATTCAAGATTATTTTCACCCAAAGTCGCACTTGTACCAAAGGAAGAGCTAGATTAAATCGTCAAATTCTTGGCTAAAGTTATTCATGGTTGCTCAAGGCGAGAAAGTTGACAGCGTTATAAATTGTTGGTATTCTTGAACCAGTGCCGAAAACCAAGGCATAATTATCCGGTTTGTAAACCGCAGTTCTGTCAAAACTGACCAGCCTGTTACAGGGTCGAACGGGAAGTCCACGTTTCGTTAAATTTGTTGAA
>NZ_JAOWRF010000149.1 GCF_025753815.1 Plectonema radiosum NIES-515
TGGGATTATCAGATCAAGATGCTAATGCAATTGAGTTTGAGGTTCTCGAACCCTATCGGCAGCGACAGAAAAAATTGCAAAGCTACCAGCAAGCTTTATCTGAGATACAGCAATTCCCGATTAGTGAAAAAAACCGCAATGGATTGCAACGCTTACAGACATTGCTGAATCTTAGGGATGAAGATATAGCACCAATTAAACAGCGAGTGCTTGCCCCAAAACAAGCCGAATATGAGCGTCAGCAACAAAAAGCAGAAAGATTACACCAAGAGCAAGAAAGAGCCGAATATCAAACACAGCAAGCAGAATTACAAAAACAACGAGAAAGGAAATCATCTACACCTATTTCTCAGCCACAATCTCCTCTAGGAATTCAAACTCAGCCGTTTGAGTTCGACACCGCTACCATAACTGTAAAATCAGGACTGTTTGGTCTGGGAAAAACCTGTGAAATTAATCGCAGTCGGGGACGAGCCGAGTTTTTTACAGAAGACTTGGGTAATAATGTAGTTCTGGAGATGGTTGCAATTCCCGGTGGTCAGTTTCTTATGGGTTCACCAGAGAATGAGCCACAACGACGTGATAGTGAAAGTCCACAGCACACTGTCACCGTTCAACCCTTGTTTATGGGTAAATTTCCCGTCACGCAAGCTCAATGGGCAGCTGTCGCAGTTTTGGAAAAAGTTAAAATTGATTTAAAGCTAGATCCATCCAACTTCAAAGGTGCTAATCGACCTGTTGAAAAGGTTTCTTGGAATGATGCAATTGAGTTTTGTGCTCGACTATCTAAAAAAACTGGGAAAAATTATCGCTTGCCCAGTGAGGCAGAATGGGAATATGCTTGTAGGGCTAGAACAACTACCCCGTTTTATTTTGGTGAAACGATTACAACCGATTTAGCAAATTATAACGGTAACAACACTTATGGCTCAGGGATAAAGGGTGAATCTCGGGGGCAAACAACAGATGTAGGAATTTTTCCCGCAAACCCCTTTGGTTTATTTGATATGCATGGTAATATATGGGAATGGTGTCAGGATGAGTGGCATCAAAATTATAATGAAGCGCCTGCCGACGCAAAGGCTTGGGGAAGCGAGAATGATAATCGTTCTCGGCTGCTGCGCGGTGGTTCTTGGAGCTACTATCCTGAGAACTGCCGTTCTGCTATTCGCGACGACTTCTACCCCGACGACGCCTACAGCATTATCGGTTTTCGGGTGGTCTGTGCGGTCGCGAGGACTTAGTAGCCCTTTGCACTTTTGCCCTTTAGCACTCTGCTCTTATTCTCTTTGCCCTTCTTTATTACCTCGCGCTCTGCGCAATCAAAATATTTTTCGATTTTTGGATGAGTTATCTATTTATAATACAAGAAACTTGGGATTTTAGCAAGTGGTGTGTCCCCAATTTTGGGAGTGATATCATGTCCGTTTAATTAACAGTAATAAAAACGTCGCAACCGTCGTAGAGACGTGACGGCGGAACGTCTTTACATCATAAGTAATTTTCCGGACATGAGATGAAAAGAGCGATCGCTTGATTTTAACTTGCCGATCGCAATAATTGGCGTGGAGCGATCGCGCAATCTGACTTTTCCCGTTAAGTCTCTAAAAGCGACTGGAAGTCGCAGCTACACAAACAAAGTCCGCGATTAGGCGGACTAACCTAAAAATAGGGTTTAAAATTTGGCGTTGCTGATTTAAAGTATGAAATTGGTTTGTTGGGCATTCAAAATCCTTGTAGAGACGCGAAATTTCGCGTCTCTACAGATATGATTCATACCTGGATTCAGCAACGCCTAAAATTTTATCTGGCGAAAGTGATGGAAGAGCGCTAATGACAAATCCAAAATCCTATCGTGGCTTATTTGTCGGTTTAGTAACTTTGGATTTGATTTACCTTGCCGAGTCTCCCCCGAAGAATAATCAGAAAATTGTTGCTGCTGACTATACTGTAGCAGCAGGTGGACCTGCAACTAATGCGGCAGTGACTTTCAGTTATTTAGGTAATCAAGCTACAGTGTTGGGAAGCTTGGGTTCTCACCCGATGACGCAGTTAATCAAAGGGGATTTAGAAGCATTCAAAGTCGCGATCGCTGACCTTGACAACAACGCTACCGAACCACCACCCGTCTCTTCAATTATTGTCACCAAATCTACAGGCGATCGCGCTGTGGTTTCGATCAATGCTGTGAAAACTCAAGCCAAGTGCGAATCTATTCCCCCAGATATTTTACAAAATGTCGATATTGTGCTTATTGATGGACATCAGATGAAAGTTGGTAAAGCGATCGCCCAAATCGCTAAATCTGAGAATATCCCTGTTGTAATTGATGGTGGTAGCTGGAAACCTGGTTTTGAGGAACTTTTACCTTTTGTGGATTACGCGATTTGTTCAACTAATTTTTACCCTGCTGGTTGCCACACAAGTCAAGAAGTTTTTGCATATCTTAATAAAATTAATATTCCCTACATTGCCATTACCCACGGCGAAAAACCAATAGAATACTTAATGTATGGGAAAACTGGCACCATAGAAGTACCAAA
>NZ_JAOWRF010000081.1 GCF_025753815.1 Plectonema radiosum NIES-515
CTGGACGTACACCACACAAACGTTTAAAGTCTTCTGGCTTTAGGCTCTTTACTTGTTCCTAGGTCATCAATGATACCCAACTCTAACCTACTTGTCCCATGCATCTGTGACTTTTGCTCATAGGTCTAGTGATGAAGGCATTTTGGTAAATTACTTTCCCATCGGATTGACGCATGAGGGTTAGTTCGCACCAATTGACTCCCAAGGCGGGTTGAGTATCTCTCATATGTATTTGACGCTGGTGTTCCAAAAACGATTCGCACTGCATGAAAAATACTGAAAAAGCCGCCAGTACAGTATCAAAGATGCTGTAGCGTGTTGCATTACTGGCTAGCCTTGGGTCCTTGATTTTAGCGATCGCTTGTTGGAGAAATCCCAGCATTACCACAAAACTCAGTGCCATCGGCTCCATGTTGATGCCCCTGAAGAAATACTCCTTTATCCTCAAGCTAAACTATACCCGTTGTCAAAATTTGAATTTGGAATTGCTGCTTGGAGGAGATGATATTCTCGAAGGCTACGCCGGAGATGATATACTTGATGGCGGTGATGGTAGCGATCGCTTGGTTGGCGGTTTAGGCAACGATACTCAAATTGGTGGCTTAGGCAACGATACTCACTATGCCGAACTAGATAACGGCACTATCATCGATCTCGCAGGCGATAACCATATTGATGCTAGTGAAGGTGACAACGTTGTTATTGCGGGTGATGGAAACGATGTTGTTTAGAGCGGTCCTAACGATGATATCATCACTGGAGGTAATGGTAGCAATGCCCTCTACGCTGGAGAAGGTAAAAACCAGATTATTACTGGCTTAGATAACGATATTATCTACGCAGGTGCTAGTGACGATATTATCTACGCTTCGGCTGGTGATGACCAAATCTTTGCTGCTGAAGGCAACAACTTCATTATGGCTGGTGCTGGTAACGATATTATCTATGCAGGTACTGGTGATGATGTCATATTTGGAGATGCAGGTAACGACCTGATTTTTGCGGGTGACGGAGATAATATCATTAACGGTGGCACAGGTAATGACATCATCAATAGTGGTAGTGGTAAAGATTTGTTTGTCTTAGTACTCGGTGAGGGTACGGACACTATTACCAATTTCCAAGTTGGTCACGATTTAATTGGATTATCTGGTGGTTTGACCTTTGAGCAGTTGTCGATAAACCAAGGTATCGGTAGCAACAGCGACTTTTTCACCCTTATCAGCGATACAAACAACGGTAATATCTTGGCATCGCTCTTTTTGGACACCAGCCAGCAGCATCAACAGTTCTTCGTTCACAATTATTTAGTCCTAACAACAAAAGCTGGGAAATAGCAAATATTTCTCAGCACCAATAATTTGCTGGGAGTACCGTGATACTTATCAAATTACCTTACATTCTTGAAGCTTTCCACCTATTGCTAAACATATCAGCGAAGATTGATATTACTTTGCGATCGCGTATCTTGATATTGGTATTAATCCCCATTCCCGACTGCAACGGAATATTCCTTCCCGATACCAACAACTGCTGACTAGATAATTCGACTTTTGCAGGGAATCTGTAGAATGGATAAATTTGGTCGGGTGGTAGTGCGTCCGAACCTATGGACACTAGTGCATCGCGGCTAAAATAACTTACCAGTATTTGAAGTGGTGTCAAAGACTGGTAAGCTTAATATTATAAATTTCCTAAAAAAGACCAAAAATGCCCCAATCAGTAGCAAGGATTATCGTACTATCCCAGAAGCAACAGCATTTGCTCTCCCAAATAACTCGTGTCCATACAAACCCTTATCGATTAGTCCAACGGGCACAATTGGTATTGTATGCGGCTTCATGTATGACAAATACGGAGGTTTCTTTGTTATTGCGACTAACACGAAATCGTGTCAGGCTATGGCAGAATCGATTTTTAGATGCAGTTGGATCGTTAAACCAAGCAGAATCAGAGGGTATAGATGATGAAGTATTACATAGAAAAATCATTCGGCTTTATTCGCTTTGTTTATACTCCAAAGCATAGCTCATAGCTGAATCAAATTGAGTGTTGGTTTATTATACTGGTACGTCTTTACAAATAAAGTGGAAACTCCAGTTCAAACAACGATCTCAAAGTCAAAATTTTTAGTTTCATTGATTACTTGAATCGTAAAGAGTGCAAAGCCATTGGTTTGGAAGTTTTTGGGATATCGAAATACGACTTTGACTGTGAGCGTTATTTTAGCCGTGATGCACTAGTCAGTTTTAAATCAAAATAGAATAGCTATAGTATTTCAATCCTATTATAAATAAAACTAGAAACAGTTATGAATATCACTTCAAAAAATAAATTCGAGCCGACATCAGTCAATCAAATTGAACGTATTCATAAACCTACTCCAGAGGAGTTTAGACAAAAAATATTGTCTTCTAGAAAACCAGTGATTATTACTGGTAAAATGAATGATTGGAAAGCATTCTCTTTCTGGTCAGTTGATTATTTGAATAATCTTGTAGGTAATAAACAAATT
>NZ_JAOWRF010000312.1 GCF_025753815.1 Plectonema radiosum NIES-515
CCCACTTAAGTAAAAATGCCCCCCCATAGGATTGAATTATTAGGAAATTCTCAGTTAATGTCGAATGTTGCCTATATTGCCTAACCTGACTAGAAAAAGTCTTTAGATTACGGAAATAATTGTGTTTGCTTTTATGACATATTCAAGCTGGGTGCACAGGATAACTCAGCCGCAGTTAGCTATGCACATCCCCGATGGCTTTCTGAATTTACCTGTTATCGCTGTCAC
Source organism: Plectonema radiosum NIES-515 (assembly GCF_025753815.1). Lineage (GTDB taxonomy): Bacteria > Cyanobacteriota > Cyanobacteriia > Cyanobacteriales > Nostocaceae > Hassallia > Hassallia radiosum_A. Next base: position 229 of record NZ_JAOWRF010000312.1, read on the forward strand.
ATGGGTAATTGCGATCGCTTTAATTGCACTCGCACTTAAGAGAGCGCAGACAGAATACCAAGAACGAGCTGTACCTCTAATGGGTGTATGTGCCGCTTTTATCTTTGCGGCTCAAATGATAAATTTCCCTATTCCTGGAGGCACTTCCGGACACCTTTTGGGTGGAACCCTAGCAGGTGCCTTGTTGGGTCCGTGGGCTGGCTCTTTGGTTATGGTGTCGGTGTTTATCGTCCAAGGTGTAATATTCCAAGATGGGGGCTTGACTGTGCTGGGTGCCAACATTTTTAATATGGGGTTGATTGGCACATTTGGGGGTTATTACTTATACAAAGCAATTCGCTTTGCCATTGGTGGTAATAAATTGTCAGGAATGGTGATTGCTTCCTCTGTTGCAGCTTGGACAAGTGTAGTGGTTGCCTCTGTTGTGTGTGCTGTAGAACTAGCCATATCTCGAACAGTTCCGTTAACGGTGGCTTTGGCTGCGATGGCATCATGGCACGTACTAATCGGTATTGGTGAGGCAGCAATTACCGTAGGAGCTCTTTCGTTTATTTGGCGGACTCGACCGGATTTATTTTACGATCCACCACGCAAGGCAGTTGTTTCTCGTCCTGTGTCACGTTATTAATAGGGATTCAACTATGACTAATGATACGCCGCGCAATCGTGCTTTTGTAATAGCTGGTTTGGGTATTGCTTTGCTAATTGCAATTTTTATTTCTCCCTTTGCTAGTAAAAACCCTGATGGGTTGGATCGAGTTTCACAGGATCTCAAATTTGACAATAAAGCACATGAAGATGCACCAGCTAAAAAGCTACCTTTCTACGCTGTTTTTGATGAATATGCTCTTAGAGGTGTACCGGAAGCTGTAGCTACTCCCATTGCTGGCTTAGTCGGAACTTTAGCCGTTTTTGGCTTGGCTTGGGGAATTGGCAAATTAGTTGTACGTGGTTCAAGTTCATCTAAAGATTGAGTATGATGAATCCCGGTACACCGATGATTCAGAATAAACAACAAGAAAAAAGAGGGGAAAAGGAAGTACGACTTACGCGAAATGATTAAAAAACGAACCGCCAAGTAAGCCAAGTAAGCCAAGGAAGCCTTCTCTCCCTTGAGGCTTCCGGAGACGCGAAGCGTCGACCTAAGGAGAAGGAATAAGAGTTTAAGAGAGTTTTTGCGCTCATTCCTGGGAAGAAAAGAAAATTCCTTTTTAAGCTTTAATTTTTACCCTTACCTCTTCTTTTTGATCAATCCAAAATCCAAAATCTCAAATCCAAAATTATTAGATGCTGCTGCATATTGGGGCATTAGCGCTTGATGTTAATAGTAAACAGATTACTCCCTGGCACAAACTCGCTCCCCGCACCCGGATACTATGTACATTGCTACTTGTGTTTGCAATTGCCCTGACGCCAAATGGACATTGGTGGACTTGGGCGATTTATGGCTTGGCTGTGGCAAGCATTTTATTACTCAGTAAAGTCACCTTCAGTGTGCTACTAAAACGTTTAGCAGTTGAGTTCGGTTTTGTTGGTGTTGTGTTTTTGGGTACTTTGTTTCGAGGTGGTGGTACAGTGCTTTGGGCTTGGGGTCCGCTGCAAATTACTACTGTTGGGCTAACTGTTTTAGGTAGTGTCACTACTAAGGCGTTGCTATCTTTACTGATGTTGAATTTGTTAACTTTAACAACTTCGGTATCGGCGTTGCTTAATGCTTTAATTGAACTGCGAACCCCACCTTTGTTAGTGGCAATTTTGGCTTCAATGTATCGCTATATTGGTGTGTTGATCGGTGAGTTTAACATCATGCGACGGGCAGCAGCATCGCGCAATTTGATGAACAACAATCGTAGTATCCGCTTGGTAGTTGGCAATATGATCGGAGCGCTGTTTATCCGCACTTACGAGCGAGGAAATCGCGTTCATCAAGCGATGCTGTCGCGGGGTTATCAAGGAATAATGCCGATAGAAAAATTACCAGAAGCTGGACGAAATGATGCGATCGCTTTAACTTTGACGCTCATTTTAGCACTACTTGGACAAGCTGTTTACTTAATTTTGTAATTTGTTGGTGGTTAGTTGTTGGTGGGAGCGTGGGAGCGTTGGAGCGTGGTTAAAAAAACTCCCAACTCCCAACTCCCAACTCCTAACTCCCAACTCCCAACTCCCAACTCCCAACTCCCAACTCCCAACTCCCAACTCCCAACTCCCAACTCCCAACTCCCAACTCCCAACTCCCAACTCCCAACTCCCAACTCCCAACTCCCAACTCCCA
>NZ_JAOWRF010000060.1 GCF_025753815.1 Plectonema radiosum NIES-515
CTTGTCCCCCTTGTCTCCCCTGTCCCCCCTGTCCTCCTTATCTCTCCTTCCAGATTCATCTGTGCCCTTAATGGCAAGGACGTCTGGACGAATATAGTGATAATACTTACTGCCACAATCCAATAGGACTTACTCGTAGTAGGCACTTTAGTGCCTAAAATAAGCGCTAAAGCGCTGACTACGAGTTTATATTTATCTTTTTTGTGTAATTGCGTAAGTTCTATCCAATAATACTTGCGTCGGTTGCTGATAGTTGTCCACCCGACTAAAGTCTCAGCCGAAAATTTTTGAGAATAAATTTTTTGTCGCAGACATTGCTTCACGCGAAATATCACCTATGGAACAACATAATTACTGAGTTACAAGTTTTTCTTGTGACTCCTGTTTCGCATTTGAACCTTGAGTACTCAATTGAATAAGTTCTACTTTGTACCCATCTGGATCTTCGACAAAAGCAATTACCGTTGAACCGTGTTTCATTGGTCCTGGTTCCCGGACTACTTTAGCACCAGTCTTTTTGATTTCGTCACAGGTAGAGTAAATATCATCGACTCCCAAGGCAATGTGACCGTAAGCATTACCTAGGTCATATTTTTCCACACCCCAGTTGTAGGTTAGTTCTAGAACTGAATTGTCTGTTTCGTCACCGTAACCGACAAAAGCGAGGGTAAATTCTCCACCTGGATAATCTTTTCGTCGCAGTAACTTCATTCCCAGGACATCGCAATAAAATTTTAAAGATTCTTCGAGGTTGCCGACGCGTAACATTGTGTGTAGTAAGCGCATAATTATTCTTGATTGCTTCTTTACCGATTTTAGATGGGGATGCTTGCACCTGTGCTGTACATTTTCAGAAATAGGATTTATTACAGCATTTTATTAATAACCCAAGTTGCGGGTTATCAAATTCTACACCTGTCACATCTGTCAATTCATGCGATCGCTTGTTTTTGACCTGAACTCACTGTAAGAGCGTTGCTTCGGTACTCTTCTAGAAAGCTATTTTTCCTTAACTGTCTTAAGTGTCTTAACTGTCCTTGTGTCACTTTCTCACTGGTGGTAAATTACTTACAACATTTTTATCTACATACGGTGAATTATGATTGCAATGAAACAACGATTGATACGTCGAGTACTAACTGTATTGGCTGTTGTGGCTATGCTTGCTATGGGTTTTATTTCACCATCATATGCTGCTACAGATACGGCAAGCTACTTTGCTTTTGACACTCCATATGACCGACAGACTTTCACTATTAAGCTCACAGACCCGAATACGATTCAAAAGGCAAGGGATATACTCAGTGGAAAAGAGACAAATGAAATTCATGTAATGGGAAGAATCAAAAAATCTAAAGCCTCATACAATCCTAGTTGGGATTACGAATTAGACCCATCAAAAATCGGGTTTTTTAGTATGGCAATAGAAGTTTGTGATGCTTCAATTGCTTACGTCAACGACCACCTAGATGAAGTGGGTGGCGCATTTTTACCAGGTTCTTATTGGTGTCCTTGGAGTTCACGTCTAGTTAAGGAGATTTCTAATTAAGAACTGAATCATCACGTTGCGTCCATGCCATAGTAACCCAAGTTGCGGGTTATCAAATTCTACACCTGTAACGCCGTGTGCAACTTTCTCTCAAACCTAACCCCCAACCCCTTCCCTGGTAGGGAAGGGGAGCAAGAATCAAAGCCTCTCTCCTTGTAGGGGAGAGGAATGGAAGCGGGGTTTCAAGAATAAGTCGCACCGAAGCGTCACCTGTAACATTTGTCAATTCATGCGATCGCACATAATAAGTTGACGGTTGCGTGTAGTGCAACCATCACTTAGACTCAACCATAAGTATAAGTATTAAATCAGGCTATGGTCTTTCATATACCCACAAGCAATACTCTTGACACACTCAGGTCGCGCTGACACTGAGATTCTTTAAGACTTGGCTCTTAAAAGGGATAGTCAAATATCCCCTTAGACGCTCAAAACAACTACCAGGACGAGAGGTATTGCAATTACGCTTACTTATTAAATTAACCAATGCTTTGCGAGTTCATCACAATGCCATTTTGGTACGCTCCATGTTTTTCTTTTACTTGTTTACCCAGGACTACAACATGTGTAGGGACGAGGTAAATCAGGAGTCACACCTTAAAAACACTTTTTTACGTAGATGATTATTCCTACTCGCTTATTGATTATAGCATATTCACGGTGGTTAAAACCACCTGTGTCGTGTTTCCTCCACTGTCTAAAGCCAAGTGGCTTCCACACGTAAATATATCGGGAGTTTGGTAGCCCCGTCTTTTTAAAGCGGGGTGGAAAAACGACGCGGGCAGATTTATCTGCATTCAAAAAATGCTAAAATATTAACAGCAAGTAAGAATAACCATCT
>NZ_JAOWRF010000292.1 GCF_025753815.1 Plectonema radiosum NIES-515
TGGCCGTCCTGTTTTTTGTTTCGGCTGACTGTGCGATCGCACCCATTGCTAATATCTGGCTAAAAGTCTCTGGACGTACACCACACAAACGTTTAAAGTCTTCTGGCTTTAGGCTCTTTACTTGTTCGTAGGTCATCAATGATACCCAACTCTAACCTACTTGTCCCATGCATCTGTGACTTTTGCTCATAGGTCTATTGATTGGGCGATTCAAATTCCGATGATTGCTTCTGTGGTTAACGGAGTTAGTCAACCCATGCATGGACGCACTTTTGCGTCTGTACTAGAGCATGGCTTTGAAGATGGAAGCAAACCGACATTTGACAACTGGTGCGCTCACTTTTCATCTATTTACACCGATATTCGCTTGCGAAATACGATCGAAATTCGTGCTATGGATGGACTAGCTTTTGAACAAATTCCTGCTGCGCGTGCTTTCTGGACTGGATTAGTTTATCATCAACCATCTGTTGAATCTTTGTGGAAACTGTTTCAAGATCGAACGATTGAGGACTATCAAAAAGCACAAGCAGAAGTTTGCCATAAGGGATTGGAGGCAAAGTATGGTAACGATTCAGTCAGAGAACTAGCCTTAGAAATGGTTCAGCTGGCTAAATCCGGGCTGCAAGCACGGGTTAATGCAGGTCTTGAACAACCCATCGTCTTAAAGTACCTCGACCCCATTCAAGAAATTGCTGTCTCTGGTAACCCTTCGCCGAACGCTTGATTGAGCAGTGGAAAGGCGAGTTTGCGTATTCTCCAGCAAACTATGTAGAAGCTTATCGATTGACATACTCACCGACCGTCGCGGACGGGGAAACACTTGACGCTTCACTGACTGATGCGACCGTTGCCGTCTTACTCTGTCTCTGCGTCCGTTTAGAGTCGTGGCAATGCCCTATCCCGACTTTGTTTATATTTTTAGCTGCATTCTCATCTCGGTCGTGTTCAGTTCTACAATTTAAACACTGAACCGACCGAATTTTTAAATCAAGCTTGCCCCATTTGTAACCACATTCAGAACAAATCTGACTTGTTGGTTCCCATCGACTTATAACGTGAAAATCGCGATGAAGTTTTTCAGACTTACCTTCGCACAAAGTTCTAAACTCTCTCCACCCTTGTAGACTAATTGCTCTAGAAAGTTTGCGGTTTTTAACCATCCCGGATACGTTTAAATCTTCCAAAACAATAGTTTGATTTTCACTCACTATTTTGGTAGATAGTTTATGCAAGAAGTCTTTACGGGTATCGGTGACTTGATTGTGCAGTTTGGCAATTCTAATCCGAGTTCTGTTTCTACGTTTGGAGTCCTTGGGTTGACGTGCTAGTTTTTTCTGAAGTTTCCGAATTCTCTTGTCTAATCTTGAATAATCAGGGCTTTCCCATGAGTCACCATTACTCATTACAGCAAAAGTTTTGATTCCCAAATCAATACCAATGCTTTGGTTTTTAGCATCAATATTAACAGGTTCAATCTCTACTACAAAGCTGAGAAAATAGCGATTAGCACAATCCTTGATGACTGTGATGGATGTAGGCGACGACGGTAAATCCCTAGACCAAATTGGTTTAACATTACCAATTTTAGTTAGATATACCTCATGACCTTTGATTGAAAATCCACCAATTCTAAAACGCGCTGATTGCTGATTGGTTTTCTTTTTGAACCTTGGTTTCCCAACCTTTTTACCTTTGCGCTTACCCTTCAGGGAGTCGAAATAGTTTTTATAGGCAACTCCCAAATCAGCAACAGACTGTTGCAACGGGATGTTAGAAACTTTAGACAACCATTCACGCTCTACAGTTTTCTTTGCTTGGGTAATTACCAAATGAGTGCAAATCGTTGTTACTTGGTAGCTTTTCTGACTGTTTGCAGATAGCCAGGGCATCATTCCAAACCACACGGACGCAACCAAACAACTGAGCTAAACTCTGCTGCTGTTGGTCTGTGGGATAGAAACGATATTGATACCTGGCTTTCATGATTGATACTATAGTTGGTCTGTTATCTAATTATATATTGGTCGAAAGTTTATGACAACCCAATTCCGTAGAGAAAGACACAGTGTTACAGATTTAAAAATTCATTTGGTCTGTGTGACGAAATATAGAAGGTCTGTATTTACAGCAGAAAGCCTTGGGATAATTGAAAAGTCGTTCCAAGAAGTTGCAAAAAAAATGGACTTTCAAGTAATCGAGTTCAATGGTGAAGGGAACCATGTCCACTCGTTAATTGAATATCCACCCAAATTGTCTGTATCTCAAATGGTTAACGCGCTAAAAGGGGTTTCTAGTCGTCGTTATGGACAAGCTGGATATAAAAAACCCCATAAAGAATGCGAGTTTGCCGGGGGGATACTCCCCCCGGCAACACGC
>NZ_JAOWRF010000028.1 GCF_025753815.1 Plectonema radiosum NIES-515
TTAAGATATTTGACAAAACGTGTCCAAACCTTCCCAGCACTACAACATCTGGCGTAAGATTCCCGAAAGCACTGAAAGATTCCTACAATATTTACTGACAGTTCAAACTGTCCGTGTCGATTTTTATCCCCACATATGTGAACGTAGTTCAGATGTGCTTAGGGGCTTTCAATCTCCCGTCCTTCTGTTGTAAAAAACTTTTAAATCCTGTGACTTTGAGCCTGTCTGCTGCTAAATCTCATCGCCAACCCTGGCTAGGACTGATAGAAGAATACCGCGAATACTTGCCTGTTAGCGAAAAAACTCCGGTTGTCACCCTCCTTGAAGGTAACACTCCCCTGATACCAGTTCCCGCGCTGGCAGAACGCATTGGTAGACAAGTACGCGTGTTTGTCAAATACGACGGTCTTAATCCTACTGGTAGCTTTAAAGACCGAGGAATGACAATGGCAATTTCCAAGGCTAAGGAAGCTGGGGCAAAAGCGGTAATTTGTGCTAGCACGGGCAACACCTCAGCAGCAGCGGCAGCTTATGCTAGACGTGGGGGAATGAGTGCTTTTGTTTTAATTCCCGATGGCTATGTAGCATTGGGCAAATTAGCACAAGCGTTGCTTTATGGAGCAGAAGTACTAGCAATTAAAGGTAATTTTGACCAAGCGCTGGAAATTGTCCGTGAGATGGCTATCAGTTATCCGGTAACTTTGGTAAACTCAGTCAATCCCTACCGTTTGGAAGGACAGAAAACTGGAGCTTTTGAAATTGTCGATGTCTTGGGTGATGCTCCCGACTGGCTGTGTATCCCGGTAGGTAATGCGGGAAATATCACAGCATATTGGATGGGCTTTTGTCAATATCATCAAGCCAGAAAATGCGATCGCTTACCTCGGATGATGGGATTTCAAGCCGCAGGTGCAGCACCTTTAATCACGGGTCATCCGATAGCGCATCCGGAAACCTTAGCCACAGCAATTAGAATTGGCAATCCCGCAAGTTGGGAAAAAGCGATCGCTGTCAAATCAGCAAGTATGGGCAACTTCCACGCCGTCACCGACGAAGAAATCCTCGATGCTTATCGACTTTTAGCGTCAGAAGAAGGCATTTTCTGCGAACCAGCCAGCGCTGCTTCCGTCGCCGGCATGTTGCAAGTCAAAGACCAAATACCCACAGGCGCAACCGTGGTTTGCGTCCTCACCGGCAATGGTTTAAAAGACCCAGATACAGCCATTAAACACAACAAGAGCAAATTTCAAGTCGGCATCGCACCAGAACTTAAAGCAGTAGCTGAAGCGATGGGGTTTTAAAAGAGTGGGGGACAAGGGGGACAAGGGGGACAAGGGGGACAAGGGGACAGGGAGACTGTTGGTGTGTCTTCTTTGGCTGAGAATAAAGGAAAGTCAGGGAAAGCTACTATATTAGTGTGTCAAAAGTCGGATTGTATGAAACGCGGGGGGACTGGGGTTTGTCGAGCGCTGGAATCAGCTTTAAGCGATCGCTCTTTATCAAACGAAGTTACCATCAAAGGCACTGGCTGCATGAAAAATTGTAAAGCTGGTCCTAATTTAGTCATGCCAGATAAAACCCGCTACAGTCGCATTCAAGAAAAGCAAGTTCCGGCACTGCTCGACAAGCATTTTGCTGACAAGATTGTCGAAAAGTCAGAAAATCAAAGAGAAGTAGTCATATCTACAGTCAGCATTGGTTAAAAGTATTCCCAGGCTTTATCTGCTTGGAAAAAAAATATACAGTAGACTTCAGGTAAATGAGGTACATACGTAAAACCCAAAACCCTATAGAGACGTAGCATTGCTACGTCTCTACATGTATTTCATAACAACGCAATCTGCTGTATCATGTCCGACAAATCACATATATTGTAGAGACGTTCCGACGGAACGTCTCTACGACGATTACGATTTTTTTATTAGTGTTAATTTTTGGACAGCGCGATCGCGCATCGAATACCCAAAAAAGAAACACTCAACCCGTCTTTTCAGATAGGTTGAGTACTTAGTGCCTTGCTTGATATTATTGACTCTATCGTGTCAATATAAAAGATTTTTACTTGTTTTTTCATCAGACTTTCGTCATAACCTAACCATGACTAAAGTACTGCATTTTCTGATGTAGGTTGTCAAAAAGACGACTTGGAGACTATTGGAGCGCGATCGCTTGCACCAAACACGAAAACTCCGCGAAACGAGTGCGCTCACCATTGCGTCCCTCTGCGTTTAAATTTCCTCATTATTTGTGAAGAGTGCAGTTGAGAAAGCGATCGCTCTTTTTTAATTAATGAAACAACCATCAAACCCACCCGGAAACAGCCATCAAACCCACCCGGAAACAGCCATCAAACCCACCCGGAAACAGCCATCAAACCC
>NZ_JAOWRF010000420.1 GCF_025753815.1 Plectonema radiosum NIES-515
TCTCCCTTGTCCCCCTTGTCCCCCTTGTCCCCCCGCAGCCATAACTTTCAAGGCTTTTAACTTAACTTCACCGGTTTTCAAGTCTAAAGTTTTCTCACCCACGACTTGCAGCCAAGTGCCTTTTGGTAACTGTAAGTTAAAAGCAGCCCTTAAATCTTTAGCTAATTTTACATAACATTCACCCTCAGCAGTTGCCAGCAACAAGCCTTTGAGCTTATAACCGTCTTTGATTGCAAAATCGAGAAATCGTCCTTCAAGGCAAAATTCTGAGACCTGGTTACTATCAAATTTACTCATGATTTTCATAACCTATTTTTAATTGACATATAATATCAAGCTTTATTTTGCCAACAATCTTCAAGAGTGTAAATCATCTCTTGGCGGGAAATTGTGAATTGTCGGATCACGCTCCAGAGTTGAATAGCTGCGGTAACATTGCTAATTTCAACTTTCAATGGCTGATTAGTCTCACACCAACAACGAATATCTAGCTCTTGCAAGCGTTGATAGACTTGCCAGCGATCTACCCAATCCATCTCAACAGTGTGCTGTCCTTCCACTTCTGAACTGAACGATTTCAAAACAATTGCCCTCAAAGTACAAATGTACTATTTTTAATTGAAAATTATAGAAGTTTAACCTCTTAAATAAGAATACCTCAAGTGCAAATAATTCTCATCAAAAATCTCAAAAAAGATTAAATATTTTTTAGAGAGCACGTACAGCGCTAGTTTGAGCACCTAACGACTGGGGTTGTAGGATTTTGCTGTTGCAAAATCAAAGAACGAGACATTTTAGCGGAACGTCTCTACTCAATCTGAAAATTGGAATACTATACTTTGGCTGCAAAGTCTATATATCATCAGATATAGTTATAAATTAGCGATCGCTCTCGCGCCGAAAATAAACAAAACCGAATGCATGTTTAAAACTATATCGATCAGTTTACTTTTCTTTCTTAGATGTTAGTATGTAAGGACAAAAGCAGCTTGCATCTATAACTGCCTAAAAGCGAGGGTAACAATGTCAGAAACGCAAACTATATTACGAAATTTTGGTCAGGTTTATGACAATCCCGTACTACTGGATCGCAGTGTAACCGCACCAGTTTGCGAAGGATTTAACGTTGTCTTAGCTAGTTTCCAGGCACTGTATTTGCAGTACCAAAAACATCATTTTGTAGTAGAAGGTGCAGAATTCTACTCACTACATGAGTTTTTTAGCGAAAGCTACGGACAAGTTCAAGGACACGTTCATGACGTTGGAGAACGCTTAGATGGATTGGGCGGTGTGCCAGTTGCTACCTTCAGCAAGTTAGCAGAATTATGCTGTTTTGAACCTGAGTCTGATGGCGTATATTCTTGCCGTCAAATGGTAGAACATAACTTAGCAGCAGAACAAGCTATGATTAGCTTAATTCGCCGCCAAGCCGCTCAAGCAGAGAGTTTAGGAGACCGTGCCACACGGTATTTGTACGAAACAATTCTGTTAAAAACTGAAGAAAGAGCTTATCATTTAGCTCACTTCCTAGCTAAAGATAGCTTAACTTTAGGCTTTGTCCAACCTGCTCACAGCTAACACCCTCATCATCTAGAGTCATCTAGCCTAGATTGAACAAAAAGTTGTCAGCACTTCTTCTTAAAAAAATATAAAACATGGCAGAGAGCCAAATATCTAACTCTCTGCCATTTTTAATTTAAGTACATATTAAAACATAATATTTAACGTTAAAAATATTTTACTTTAACTAATTAATAAATATTTGCATCTAAACTGATGCATTACTTTAAAATAGAAAATTACACGTTTGAAAAAAAAATCTTTTGTCGTGAGACAAATTACTACTTTAAACAAAAAAGATTTGCAAGTAAGTTGTAAGTTTTACGATGATAATTAAATAAATTTAGGCAGACAAAAGGGGAATTGGGCATTGGGGAATGGGGAATGGGGAATGGGGAGTTAGGAGTTAGGAGTTAGGAGTTAGGAGTTAGGAGTTAGGAGTTAGGAGTTAGGAGTTAGGAGTTAGGAGTTTGGAGTTAGGAGTTAGGAGTTTGGAGTTAGGAGTTAGGAGTTAGGAGTTAGGAGTTTGGAGTTAGGAGTTAGGAGTTTGGAGTTTGGAGTTAGGAGTTAGGAGTTAGGAGTTAGGAGTTAGGAGTTAGGAGTTAGGAGTTTGGAGTTAGGAGTTAGGAGTTTGGAGTTTGGAGTTTGGAGTTAGGAGTTAGGAGTTAGGAGTTAGGAGTTAGGGGTTTGGAGTTAAAAGTCAAAATTTACCTCTGTCCTCCTTGTCCTCCTTGTCCTCCTTGTCCTCCTTGTCCTCCTTGTCCCCCTTGTCCCCCTTGTCCCCCTTGTC
>NZ_JAOWRF010000351.1 GCF_025753815.1 Plectonema radiosum NIES-515
AAGTCGTCCCCCACTCCTCCACTCCTCCACTCCTCCACTCCCAATACGGTTGGTGTTAACGTATGTAGAGACTAGCAAGTGCAACGTCTCTACAAGGGTTTTGGGTTCACAAATATTCTTAACCGAACCGTATTGCCTCCACTCCTCCACTCCTCCACTCCTCCACTCCTCCACTCCCCCACTCCTCCACTCCCCTGAAGTTTTGCTACAGTTCAGTAATTGGGTAGAATAGCGATCGCCTTACCACCATAAATCTTGGGACGGAAATCTCAGCCAACAACCACAGATGAATTTTGTTTCAATAGTTATAGAGAAACAAAAGCGCGAAGTTGTCCTATTTGCAGGGAACATAATTTTTATGACGTATGATTACGACTTGTTTGTTATTGGTGCTGGTTCTGGTGGTTTAGCAGCTTCCAAGCGTGCAGCTAGCTACGGTGCAAAAGTGGCGATCGCTGAAAATGATTTAGTTGGTGGTACTTGTGTGATTCGCGGTTGTGTTCCCAAAAAACTCATGGTTTATGGCTCTCACTTTCCCGCATTATTTCATGATGCCGCAGGTTATGGCTGGAAAGTCGGTGAAGCTGAGTTAGATTGGGAACATTTCATTACTTCTATAGATAAAGAAGTCCGCAGACTATCGCAATTGCATATCGGTTTTTTAGAAAAAGCCGGTGTCTCACTCATTCCCGCTCGTGCTAGATTAGTAGATCCTCACACCGTAGAAGTTGATGGACGCAAAGTTACAGCACAGAGAATTTTAATCGCTGTGGGTGGGCGTCCGGTTAAACCAGATTTACCTGGTATGGAATATGGCATTACTTCCAACGAAATCTTTCACCTCAAACAGCAACCGAAGCACATCGTCATTATTGGCGCGGGTTACATCGGCACAGAATTTGCTTGCATCATGCGTGGTCTTGGTTCCGAGGTGACACAGATTACCAGAGGCGAGAAAATTTTGAAAGGTTTTGATGATGACATCCGCACCGAAATTGAAGAGGGAATGACGAATCACGGCATTCGCTTGATCAAGAATAATCTAATCGAAACAGCTGAGAAAGTACCGGAAGGAATAAAGCTGACTTTATCAGAAGCAGACCAAGAACCAATAATTGCCGACGTGTTTTTAGTCGCAACCGGTCGGATGCCGAATGTCGAGGGATTGGGTTTAGAAAATGCCGGAGTCGATCTTGTTGAAGGTAAGATCGAAGGACCCGGATACAGTAATATGATGGCGATCGCTGTCAATGAATTTAGTCAAACTTCCCAACCGAATATCTTTGCCGTCGGTGATGTCACTGACAGAATCAACTTAACTCCGGTAGCAATTGGTGAAGGTCGCGCTTTTGCCGATAGTGAATTTGGCAACAACCGCCGTTTATTCAGCCACGAAACTGTTCCTACAGCGGTATTTTCTAACCCAGAAGCGGCTACAGTCGGCTTGACAGAAGCCGAAGCACACGATAAATACGGTGATGCAGTCAAAGTATATCGTACACGCTTCCGCCCATTGTTTCATAGTTTAACCGGCGCTCAAGAAAAAACCATGATGAAGTTGGTAGTCGATGGTAACACCGACAAAGTACTAGGCGCTCACATGGTAGGAGAAAATGCAGCTGAGATAATTCAAGGTGTAGCGATCGCTGTCAAAATGGGTGCAACCAAAAAAGACTTTGATGCCACCGTCGGTATCCATCCCTCATCCGCAGAAGAATTCGTCACCATGCGGTAATTAAAGTTAGGGGGAGCGGAGTTATGAGTTATGAGTTATGAGTTATGAGTTATGAGTTATGAGTTATGAGTTATGAGTTATGAATTTTAACTTCTCACTCCGCTCCTCCTCATTCCGCTACGAGCGCTCAGACCTACAGACGTAAAGCGTGGAACGTCTCTACCGCTCCTCCTAACTCCTAACTCCTCACTCCTCACTCCTCACTCCTCACTCCTCACTCCTCACTCCTCACTCTAACGACAAGCCGCTAAGAGCGTCTACGCTACCCCTTCATTACGATTTCGTTACCGATGCTGCCCAATATCAAGAAGGACAACTGCAACGTCCCATCCCTACCCTAATTTTGCATGGAAAAGAGCATATCCTAAGACAGCAAAAGCATAGACAATAGTGTACAATAAGGTACGAACTTCGACACTGCTAAGAAGCACTCAACCAAAATGCTTTTATCAATCAAGACGCAATTAAAACTAAATTCATATCAGCGCGTCTTGATGTCTAAGCACGCTGGTATAGCAAGATTTACTTA
>NZ_JAOWRF010000402.1 GCF_025753815.1 Plectonema radiosum NIES-515
TACTTACAGATGAGGAATGTCCAGTTAAGGTGCGAATTAGTTTGCCGGTGGAGATATCCCAGATTTTGATGGTGTTGTCAGAACTTCCAGAAGCAACGGTTTTGCCATCACTGCTAAATGCGACGCTACTTACAGATGAGGAATGTCCAGTTAAGGTGCGAATTAGTTTGCCGGTGGAGATATCCCAGATTTTGATGGTGTTGTCAGAACTTCCAGAAGCAACGGTTTTGCCATCACTGCTAAATGCGACGCTCCATACAGATGAGGAATGTCCAGTTAAGGTATTTGTTTCTTGAATCTCCGCTAAAATCTCTTGGATGCTCAATATGGGACTCAAAGCAGGGTAATCGACAATCGAGGGCTTTTCTTTCACCAAGTTTTTAAGAGTTTGCCCAGCTTGCATTGCCATGACTAAACTTTGAACACTTTCAGCTTTATTCAACTTAAACCGTTCTAAGGCAGAACTACCCTCACGTTCGACTTCACCAGCAGTAAAAGCGTTTTGTCTAGCTTGTTCTGTCAGTGCTGCTACTCCGACAGCTCCCAGCAGTGTCACTCCCAAAATAGCAGCACCAATATAAGTTTGTCGTCGGGTTTTTTGTTGCGCTTGCGCTAACCGCTGATTCGCTTGTTTCTCTTCTTCTAAAGCGATTTCTGCTTTCTGTCGTGCATCAGCTAATATTTGCTTTGCCTGTCTTTCCGCATCCAAGGCAATTTGCACTTCTTGCCGGTCTAACTGCTGACTAGCTGCTAAAAATTGATAATCTTGATCGCTTAAACTTTTGCCCACTGTCCATGTCTGAGCATCTCGCAATGTTTGCCCCCGCAACAAACGCGATTCATCTTGACAACCGGAATCTAACCACGCTGTTAACGCTTGTGCATAGGGACGCAGTTTGGCAAATGCTTGATCGACCCAACTTTGATTAAAAACCGATGCGTAAATGCGGTTAGAAACTCTTAATCCCTGCTCCTTCACAACCAACCCGGAAAGCCGCAATTCCATTTGCTCGGAACTGTCATCACTTGCGATCCCCCCTTCTCCCCCCTTTTCAAAGGGGGGTTGGGAAGATTGCAATATTTGCTGATATAATCCCAACAATCTGCCAGCACGCTGCTGATTTTGCAACAAGCGATCGCGTATCGTCCTTAAATGCTCCGGTTCATCCTGGGATTCCCAATTTCTGATAATGTGCGATCGCACTAACTCTTCAATAAGACGTTCCAGCGGAACGTCTCTACATTCTTCCCCAGTCCCGACTTGTAGAGACGCGAAATTTCGCGTCTCTACAAGTACAGAGTCCCCAGTCCCCAGCAATTTACAAATCTTCTGGGTGAGAAACGGTTGTCCACCTGTCCAAGTTAAAATTTCTCGCAGTACAGCTTGCGGATTACTAATCCCCACAAAGCCTTCAGTTAATGGTTGAGCTTCGTCGAATTGAAAACCCGTGAGTGCGATCGCTCTACCAATATTAAACGGCGTCCGCTTTTTATCCGCAATCAAATCTGAAGGTGTCGCTACCCCAAACAACGCAAAAGTAATCCGCTTGTACTCTGGATTATCCGCACGCAAGTTATAGCAACTTCTAATTAAAGCAAAAAAATCGTCTATCGAAAAACCCAAACTCAGGATGCTATCAATCTCATCCACAAAAATGACAATTTGTCCAGAAATCTCCACCAACAAAACATCTTCGATAAACTTGCCCAATCGCTGCACCGGAGAGAGTAAACTGTGACTCTCCCACCAGCTATCCAAATCAAACCTATCGTATAAACGCAAACTGCCAACTATACTATCAATCACCCCCGCATACCATTGCTCAGGTGTGATATCCCAAGTTCCAATCATGGTAATATCAATTGCCGCACAAGCAACTCCCTCACCTTGCAAGCGTTCCATAGTTCTTACCCGCAAGCTAGATTTACCCATTTGCCGCGAGTTCAGCACATAACAAAACTCCGCTGCCTTCAAACCAATGTATAAATCATCATCTGCCTGCCGCGTCACGTAAGTGGGAGCATCAGCCGGTAGACTTCCCCCAACTTGATATTCATACTTTGGGTGGGGTGGTTTCATTGGAGGGAGGGGAGATGGGGGGGCA
>NZ_JAOWRF010000383.1 GCF_025753815.1 Plectonema radiosum NIES-515
GTATGATAAAACTTTAAACAAAATATAGTCTAACATAGTCAGATATAGTCTAAAACCCGACAAGTAATGAAATTGTCTGATTATGCTAAAACTTTGGGGATTTCATATCTTACAGCTTGGCGACATTACAAAGCAGGTAAGATACCATACCCAACTTCCCAACTCCCCACAGGTACGGTAATTGTTGATTACGATCCAAAAAAGATACCAGGGGGTCTTGTGAGGGTGGCGATTTATGCCAGGGTATCAAGTGCTGAAAATAAAGATAACTTGGATAGACAGGCAATACGGTTAACTCAATATGCAGTTGCCAAAGGATTTCAGATCGCCTATATCGTGAAGGAAGTAGGGAGCGGGTTAAATGACAATCGGAAGAAACTAGAAAAGCTTTTACTCAAAGACGATTATGAAATTTTGCTAGTTGAACACAAAGATAGACTAGGTAGATTTGGGACGCATTATATGGACATTTTACTGAAAAGATTAGGGGTAAATTTAGAGATAGTCAACTTGGCTGACAATGGACGGGATGAATTAATGCAAGACTTGGTGGCGATAATTACTAGCTTTGCAGCACGATTATATGGTCAGCGCCGGGCAAAACGCAAAACCGAAAAAATTGTGGAAGCATTAAATTCTCCAACAGATTAATTACGTTTTGTAGTCAAACATATCTGAGTGTATCTGTAGTGATAAACTAATTTCAATGCCAAAGTTGATCAATACTTCTCTACTTTGGGCTGCACCAACGACTACACTCAGTATCAATATGCGTCAAGTTGAAAAGCACGTAATCAAGGATGGACATGAGTGGTTTGATTATTGCGTTCGTATTACTACAGTTTCTCGACAGCTTTATAACACTGCTCAATTCACTCAACGTCAAGGTTTTTTCTATGGTTGGGGAACTCAAACACAGTCTAAATTAGACAGGTTATTCTCTTCAAATGAGAACTACAAAGCAATGCCAGCAAAAGTAGCGCAACTCGTTTTAAAGCAGAATGCTGATGGGTGGATTGCTTACGGCAAAGCATTGGCAGCTTACAAAACTGACTCAAGCAAGTTTACTGGTTTTCCAAAACCACCTAGTTATATTGATGATAAAAACCTAGTGAAATTCAATAATCAAGCAATTGGTAAAAGAGAATTTAGTAAAGGTTCAGTCGTTCCATCAATGTCACCAATCAGGATTCCGGTAAAGCCGGGACTAAAGTTTGATGACTTGTGCGAGGTACGAATTATCCCCAAAACGGGATACTTTGTGCTCGAAATAGTTTATGAAATTCCCGAGGGTCGAGAGTTCTTTTGTAGTTTGAATCCTGAGTTGAATGCGGCGATAGACATAGGATTAGATAATCTAGCAACGATTGTTTTCAACGACCTAGCAATACAGCCGATTATTGTAAATGGCAAACCATTGAAATCAGCAAACCAGTTTTACAATAAGCAGGTTGCCAAGTTTCGCGGAATGCTTGCCAATGGTAAAGGCAAGTCAAGGCGAATTGCCTCCCTCGTTCGTAATCGCAATCAATTTGTAGATTCATATTTACATCAAGCCACAAAAATGATTGTTTCGGAGTTCAAGTCTCTTGGTGTAACCCACGTATCTATAGGAAAAAACGAACAATGGAAAACACGTCTTAATTTAGGTAAACGCACAAACCAAAACTTCACTCAAATACCACACGCCAAATTTATCGAGATGCTGACTTCTAAATTAGTTCGAGTCGGTATCACCGTTAAAGTTGCAGAAGAAAGCTACACCAGCAAGAGTTCTGCCATTGATTGGGACATCATCCCAACTTATCAACCTAACAAAAAGATAAAACATATATTCTCAGGAAGACGTGTCGAACGTGCGTGGTATGTCAGTGCAGATGGTTTGAAGATTCATGCCGACGTGAACGCATCTTTCAACATCGGCAGAAAAAGTAATCCTGAAGGTTTCGACTCTATCAAGTCTATTCTGAGGGATAGGGGGTGTCAGGTAGTACATCCAAGGCGGATAACTCCACTATTTAAGCGTGTCCATGCTGAAAGTAGAGTTGCTTAAACCTAAATTGCAAATGTCTGACTATATTTGACTATGTGATTTGGAACTAT